>JAQBYC010000045.1 GCA_027623205.1 Pseudomonadota bacterium
GGCGGGCGGCCTCAAGCGGTTTCTGCCCGCCATGCGCCACCAGCGAGCCGCCGATGAAAACGATGGCGGCCAGGCGATAGTAGAGGCCCATTTCGCCCATGCTATCGCCCAAATAAATTTCCGTTCCTGGGACGATGGGCTGTTCCTGACTGCGCCGGGCGATGCTCAGGCCCTGGGCCGCCAGCGCCGCCGCGATCTCGTCGCCGCGGGCCGCGTGACGCGGCACCAAAATCGTCAACAGGTTGGGAAAGCGCGCCGCCAGGTGCCGGTGCGCCGCGCCAATGATCGCCTCTTCACCGGGATGGGTAGAGGCGGCCAGCCACAACGGCCGCCGGTCAATGGCCATTTCCAGGAGCCGCAGGTTCCGGGGGTCGCAGGGCAGAGGTGGCGATGCGGCTTTCAAATTGCCGTGGCAGGTAACAAATTGCGCACCCAGGGTCGCCAACCGCTCGGCATCGGGGGCGCTTTGCGCGATGCAAACCTGGAACGCCCCCAGCAGTGGCTTGATCAGAAAAGGCAGGCGGCGCCAGCGCCGGTACGACCGCTCCGACATGCGGGCATTGATCAACGCCATGGGCACGCCGCGCGCGGCGGTCTGGTGAATTAGATTGGGCCATAGCTCCGATTCGACCCACAGCGCCAAATCGGGCCGCCAATGCTCAAGGAACCGGTTGACCGCGGATGGGCGGTCAATGGGCAGGTATTGATGCATGGCGCGGCTTGGCAGACGATCGGCCATGATCCGGGCCGAGGTTACGGTGCCCGAGGTCAACAAGATGTGCAGCCCCTGATCCTGCCGCAAAAGCCCCTGGATCAGGGGCAGCACCGAAATCGTTTCACCGACCGAAGCGCCATGCACCCAGACCAGGCGGCCAGGGGGCCGCGCCCGGCCCGCCTGCCCCAGGCGTTCGCCAACACGGGCCGGGTCTTCCTTGCCCTGGCGCAGACGGTGGCGCAGATACCAGTTGGCCAGCGGACCCAGTAGGATGGTGGTGCCGCGGTAGAGTGCCGCGATCATGCTGCCGTCCCATGTTCAGCGGGGGCTGCTGCCGTTCCGGCCAGGCGATCGGCCCGTTCGGTCACCGCCGTGAGGGCGGCTTCGACCTGGCGGCGGGCCGCCTCCCGCGCGGAACCATCGATCCCGCGCTCTATGGTGATCGGCTCGCCAAACACCATGGCGCCTTTGGAAAATGGCAAGGCGAAATGAAACCGATCCCAGGTGCGCAAGGTATGATAACGCCCGGTGCAAACCGCGAAAGGCACGATCGGTGCGCCGGACAGGCGGGCCAGGGCAATAACGCCGGCGCTCAGACGCATCGCCGGTCCCCGGGGACCATCGGGCGTGATGCCGATCGAATGGCCCTGTTTCAGCGACGCCAGCATTTCGCGCAGGGCGGCGGATCCACCCTTGTCCCGCTGCCGTTCCCGCCGGTGGGTGGAACCGCGCACCATGACCATGCCGAAATGGCCCAGGGCGCGGGCGATCAATTCACCGTCGCCATGGCGCGATACCAATAAATGCACGGGCGTGGTGCCGGGCCAGGCGATCGGCACCATCATCAGCCGGCCATGCCAGGTCACGAAGATGATGGCCCGCCCCTGGCCCAACAGATCAGGAATGACCCGATCATTGATGATCTGCCATTTGGTTGTGAGGTTAACCAGACGAACATACAGGGCCGCCAGGAAGCCAACGGCCGCCTGGCCCGGGGATGTGCCCAAAAACCGTTTGCCCAGGCGCACCGATGTCAGCTCCCAAGCCGTGCGGGAACCCCGGTTTCGGGGCCATGGGCGTCTTCCGACCTGGCGAATTGCAGCCGGTATAGTCGGGCATAGCTGCCATTTCGCGCCAGCAGCGTCTCGTGATCACCGCTTTCCGTCACCCGGCCATCCTCCAGCACATAAATATGATCCGCCGCCCTGACCGTCGAGAGACGATGTGCAATGACCAACGTGGTGCGGCCGGCCTTCAAGGCGTCCAACGCCAACTGCACGTCGCGCTCGGCCTCGCTGTCCAGGGCCGACGTGGCCTCATCCAACAGCAGGATCGGGGCATCCTTCAGCATTGCCCGGGCAATGGCGATGCGCTGACGCTGACCACCCGACAGGCGGACGCCATTCTCGCCGACCCTGGTGTCGTAGCCCAAAGGCAGGGCGGTAATAAAGTCATGGGCTGCCGCTGCCTGCGCGGCGGCGGCGATTTCCGCCGCCGTGGCACCGGGCCGGCCATAGGCGATGTTGGCCGTCACGGTGTCGTCGAACAGGGTAATATCCTGACTGACCAGCGCCGTGGCCGCCCGCAGACTGTCGATCGTAACGTCCCGGATATTCTGGCCATCGATCTCCACCAGTCCGTCATCTGCATCGTAAAAGCGCGGCAACAGGTTCATCAATGTGGTTTTGCCGGAACCGGACGGCCCGACCAGCGCAACCGTGCTGCCGGGGTCAATTTGCAGGTCGACTCCATGCAGCGCGGCCGTCTCGCCGTCATAGGAAAATCGCACATCCCTATAACTGATCGCCCCCCGATCCACCATCAACGCTCTGGCGTCGGGCTTTTCAACGATAGTTGGCGCCACATCCAGGACCGCGAAGATCCGTTGCGCCGCCGCCAAACCTTCCTGCAGCGCGGTATTCAGGCTGGCCAAACCTTTTAGGGGTTGGTAGGCCATCAGCAATGCGGCCAAAAATGACATGAACTCCCCCAGGGACAGAACGCCTTCCTGGGCCCGCCAGCCGCCATAAAATATCGCCAGGGCCACGGTCACGCCGCCCAATGCCTCGGTCACCGGCGCGGCGGCGGAGCGGGTGCGAATGGCCCGCATGATTTCCTTCAGCCGCCGTTCAATACGGTCCCTGATGCGTTCTGTCTCGCCTGCCTCCATGCCGTAGGCTTTGACCAGTCGTACGCCATCCAGGGTTTCACTAAGCTGGCTGGCGAGCTTGCCGGTTTCCTCCTGGGCCGCGGTGGATGCCTTTCGCATGCGCTTCCCCAATTTGCGGATGGCGATGCCGACCAGGGGAAAAACCAACACCACGATCATGGCCAACTGCCAATCCTGCACGAACATCACCGCGGCCAGCGCCAGGGCGGTCAAGGCATCCTTGGCTATGCCGGTAACCGCCCGGCCCACTGCCTCCTGCAGCAGGCTGGCGTCGTAGAGAAAAGATGACAGCAATTGGCCTGAATGCACCGAATGCAAATATGCCAGATCGGCGGAAATCAAATGCCGGTACATCTTGACCTGGACCTCGGCAATAATGCGCTGGCCGACCCCGTTCATCAGGATGCTTTGCAGATAGGTCGCCCCGCCGCGTAAACAGGCCAACGCAACCAGGGCAAGGGGCACGATGACCAGCATCCCTGGCACCTGCTGTACAAATACCTGGTCAATGGCCGGCTGCAACAACCAGGCGTTCAGTCCCGTGGTCGCGGCTACCACCGCCATGAACCCAGCCGCCCATAGCAGCCGGCCGGCATGGGGGAGAACGTATTCCCTTAACAGCCGCAGCAGCAGCCGATGGCTGAGTTGCGGCGGCGGTGCGCCGGCCTGCGGTTCGGGCTGCGTGGCTACGGTCAAATCCATATTCCCGCACAATGACTTAGGCGAAATTCATCGCCCCACCCTAGCATGTTTCCTTCAAACATGCCCGGACTCTTTAAGAATAGAGCAATTGAACCAATTACTTAAGCCGCGAATGCGAATCCGTTGAATTGAAAATTGCTCCGGATCCGGCCTACTCCGCGGCCTGGATGGTCTGGGTGACATGGGCCTGTGCGTCAAATTCCTCGGCCACCCTTTCATCGCCGGCAAGCAGCTGATCCACATCCAGATTAGGATCGCAGAGTTCCAGCAGGCCCATTTTCTCGAACGCGGCCTGCACGTTTTTCGACCACATACCAATATCGCGCACGATGGGGACGATCCGGCTGAACAGGCGCGTTCGGAACAAACGCGTGCCTTCGGATTGCTCGACCCATTGCACGCACTCTTTTTCCGGCAGGCCAATCGCGCCCCAAAGCTCGCTCGCCGTGAAGCGGTCCCGCATCAGCCAACAGGCTTCGATCAGGAATTCCTCCCGTTCCGCCATCTCGCTGGCGCTAAGATCGGGATAGAGGCCGCGCAATGCCAGGCGGCCGAAGGCCACATGGCGGGCTTCATCCTGCATGACATAGGCATTTACCGAGGCCGACAGCGGATTCTTGCTCATATCGCGAATGGCGTGAAAGGCGGCCAAGGCCAGTCCTTCAATCAGCACCTGCATGCCCAGGTAGTTAAAATCCCATCGCTTGTCGTGCAGGACATTCTCCAGCAGAGTGGCCAGGGGCGGGGTAATTGGATAAGCGATTTCAAACTTTTCGTGCAGCAGGCGCGAATAGGCCTCCACATGGCGGGCCTCGTCCATCACCTGGGTCGCGGCATAGAACTTTGCGTTGATATCGGGCACGGTTTCAACGATACGCGCGGCAACCATCAAGGCGCCCTGTTCACCATGGAGGAATTGGGAAATCTGCCAAGCCTGACTATGGCGGCGCAGATTGGCGCGCTCTTTCTGGTTCATCTTGTCCCATAGGGGCGAGCCATAAATGCGGACCATTTCATCCGGCATTTCCATCGGGTTCTCCGGGTCCAGGTCCAGGTCCCAGTTGATCCGGGTGTTGGCGTCCCACTGCTGCTGCTTGCCTTTGTCATAAAGCTTCAAGAGGGCGTCGTTGCCATCCTCATACTCCCAGGTGAAATGAACATCGTTCTGGCTGTCGACCTGCCATCCGGTCTCTTTGACCGGCAACTGATAGCGATACATGGATGTCATGATAATTTCCCCGTTTCCTGAAATGCCGGCGCCCTTTTTCGGCAGGGTTACGCCGCGCCTGATACCTCAATTATTTTGTTAATAATCGGAGCCTTGTGGTTGGGCAAGAGGTCAGAAAGGTTACTCTGTCGCAGCGCCATGCGATGTACCGACCGCCGCATCCTCGAAAATGCTCTGGCCGTAGGGTCCATCCGTCCAGGGCCAAGAGCGCCCAATCGATCTCCCGGCAATTTTCCCACCTTTGGCCGCTATGTCGAGAGCTTTCTGACCGCGGCGATCGCCGCCGCCGCCGACGAGACCTATGCCGAACGGGTCGGTCCTTTGTTGCAGCAAAATTCGGACGATATACATGTCAATGTTCAACTCGTTGAATAGCCTGCGCCGCCGGGCCCAGGCCGGGCCCAGGCCGCGCCTAGCTGCCGGCGGGCGGCGGTCGAGTTCGCCCTGTTCGAATTTGGCTGCGATCTCAATCAATCCATCGATCTGGATAAAGACTTGCGGTGGAGCGGGTGGCTCGGTGACTCGATGAAGATTGAAAATGTCCTAATGCCAGCGTTTGGCGACTTCCTCCAGCATGACCTCGGTCGCGCCGCCGCCGATGGCGTGCAGGCGGGCATCGCGGACCATGCGTTCGATGGCGCCTTCGCGGATATAGCCCATGCCGCCGTGGAACTGCTGGCAATTGTACATCACTTCCTGGGTGACCTCGGCGCAGTGGGCCTTGACCATGGAAACCTCGGCCACGCAGTCCTTGCCCTGACTGTCCAGCCAGGCGGCATGGTACAGCAATTGCCGGGCCGCCAGCAGCTTGCATTGCGACATCGCCAGGCGCTGGCGGATGCCCTGTTTGTCGATCAGCGCGCCGCCAAAGGCCTTGCGCTCGCGCACATACGCGATGGTCATTTCCAACGCCTTGGTCGCTTCGCTGGTGGCCATGGCGCCAATGCACAGGCGTTCGTTCTGGAAATTCTGCATCACCGCGTAAAAGCCGCGGTTCTCCTGGCCCAGCATGTTTGCCGCCGGCACCCGGCAATCCTCGAAGAACAACTCGGCGGTATCCGAGCAATGAATGCCGAACTTTTCCAGCTTGCGGCCGATCTTGAAGCCCGGCGCGCCGCGCTCGACAATGAACATGGAAATCCCGCGCGAACCCTTGGCCTCCGGATCGGTCTTGGCGGCGACGAAGTAGAGATCGCCGTAGTAGCCGTTGGAGATGAACATCTTCGAGCCGTTCAACACCCACTCATCGCCGCTGCGCACCGCCCGGGTGCGCAGGCCGGCGACATCGGAACCGGCATCCGCTTCACTGACCGCAATGGCGCAGATGGTCTCGCCGGACATAATGCCGGGCAGGTATTTGCCGATCTGCCGCTCGGTGCCCGCGTAGACCAGATGCGGCGAGGACATGGCGCTGTGGACCATGACGGTGACGCTGACGCCGCCATAGGTGGAGCGGCCCAGTTCCTCGGCCAGGACGATCATGGCGAACACGTCCATCCCGCTGCCGCCGTATTTTTCCGGAAATCGCAGCCCGAAATAGCCCAGTTCGCCCATCTTTCGCAGCATCTGGCGCGACACCTTGCCCTCCCGTTCCCAGGCATCCCCATGAGGCTTGATTTCCGCCTCGACAAAGCGGCGCACCTGATCGCGCAGCAGATTATGTTCTTCCGTGAAATAGATCGAATCCATCAATGCGGCTCCCTCTGAGCGTCGCCCTGGAAAACACGCGCGCCTAGCCGGAGCGGCGGCTCGGATAGCGGTCCAAGCCGACGGATTATGCCGCCACGGGATTTGTTCGTCGTTGATTTCCATCAATCGCGTGCGGCGATCGTCGATTCTGGATTCGGCACGAACGGCCCAATTGCGGGCGATCGAGCCATCCCATGACATCGCTGCCGTATTCATGCCGGGGGGCAGATGCAGGGGATAGATTAAAACCAGGCGTCGATGACAGAGCGGCGGCGTTATCAATATCGACGGCGGCGCCGGTGCCGATGACGCCAAACATCGAGGGTGTTTCAGGACATTTGAAAGAAACGAATATGGGAGGGTGAAGGCGTGGAAGAGACGGCCCAATCTCTCAACACCAATCCAACAAGTTATGCTGTGCTAACATTCTGTATCAGAAAACAGAGATAGCCTGCGGCTTGCAACTTGGTCGTTACGGCATCCCATGACATTCGGTCATCCTGCTTTTCATGCCAGATAGGGCCCTGGCCTGCGGCGTATCATGAAACCCGTGAGGCCAGCCTTCCTGGTTATAGACGCGGCGGCGTTTGGCTGTTGGTCGGGCCGGGATGGCGGCAGGCCGGTTGAATGGTTTGCGGCGTCCCGCGTGATGGCGGCAGTACCGGCTTTCATCTGGTATTGGAGACAGGTTATTGGTTCGATAATTCCTGTACTCAGCAGGCGTCTATCTGTGCTGGCCGGGTTGTGTGGTCTCGGCAAGGTAGTCGATTGGATCGGGCGATTGAGCGGCTCCTTACCATCAGGCGCAAACCTTACCACGCGCTATCGACCGCTGTATTTCCTGTTTATCTATTCAAAGAAGTCTTCGTCAATTTTCTTGAGGTATAGGAGTTCTTCGTTCCGGCAGCCTATGTTGTATCGGATCATCAGGCGCGCGAGATGGACGCCGTCGACCAGAACAATGCGCGTGCCCAATCCCTTTGCGGTTTCAGTTGCCGATGAACTGAAGCCAGATGTAGTAACGAAGATCCCCTTCTGGGCTTTTTTCAAACTCAAAGCGCCAAAAAAGCCCCGAATTGCGCTGGCGCCGACATTATTGCCGTCCGCATACCGTTTGGCCTGGACGTAAATTTGATCGACGCCCAATGGGTCCTGGTCAATGACGCCGTCGACGCCGTCGTCGCCGCTCCTGCCTAAGGCACGGCCAGCATCTTCCGATGTGCCGCCATAACCCATGGCGATCAATAGCTCCACAATTAGGTTCTCGAAAAAGGCAGGGCTTGCCTCCCTCACCCTGTCAAGAAGTTCACCGGATAGGGCCAATGTGATTATCTTATGGGCGGCCCTTAACTCTTCGTCTGGAGTTATCGCGCTGTCTATCGAGGCAACGGTGGTCTGGGCTTTTTCATCTTTTTCCGTGGTTCGGTTCAGGAATTGCTGAAATTCGTCAAACTGTTCCAGATACTCCTTATTGATATGGGCGGACTGGTCGGTCAGGGTCGATTTGCCCCGGTCCGTAATCACGAAATGCGCTCGCTTTGTTGCCCTTACGAGACCGGCTTGCTTGAGATAGCTCTTCGCCCAATGAACGCGGTTGCCGAATTTGGTCTGTTTGCCACTGGGTAGAAGCTCATCACGCTCGTCATCGCTAAGACCTAACTTAGTGACGAGTGTTGCCACAACATCACTGATCCTGACTTCGCCGCCAGCCGCGCATTCCAGCGTGGGCCGCATCAGAGCTTGATAGTCTGGTATCATGCTTCCCTCTTTTCAGCCCCCATTGGAAAGGCAAGAGGCTATCAAACGCCACGCGGGCAGGCTAGGGGGATGAACATCCCATTTATGCGTGAGGATCCGGCAAACTGGTGTTTGGGTCAAATTGCGCCGATATATCCGGGAAATGTAGCCAAGCGATTTGCGGTAACGATGAAAACAAATTGTACGGAATTTTGAAAAAATTCAAACTTACACTTGGCGTCACTCTAAACAAGTTTTCAGTCCACCGGGGCAGGGGTCGGGGTGCCATAGCATATTGACAGCACCTTCAGGTTGGGCACACCCTGCAAATATATCGTTTCCCGCAGGGTGAATGTTTTGTGGTAGACGTCGGGTCAAGCTGGGCCCCGTGCGCTTCGAGATACTGCGATGTTTACTGGGGCATTCACTGAAGGAAAGAGCTGGAGCATGTCAGAACCGATCGTATTGGAAATATTCACTGATTACGTTTGACCGTGGTGTTATCTCAGTACCGGGCGTATTGAAAAGCTGAAACGGAATTTCGATATCGAGGCGAAATGGGTGCATTTTCCCCTGCACCCCGACACCCCCCAGGAAGGCCGCAGCCTGGCGGATTTGTTCGCGGGCCGGGATATGGACCTGGATGCCATGTACACCCGCATGAAGGGGCTGATGGACGCCGAAGGGCTGCCCTACAGTCACCGTACCCACACCTACAACAGCCGTCTGGCCCAGGAACTGGGCAAATGGGCCGATACCCAGCCGGGCGGCGAGGCCATTCACGATGCCTTGTACCGGGCCTATTTCGTCGACGGCGTGAACGTGGGCGATGTGGAGGCCCTGCTGGTGGTGGCCCAGGCGGTGGGCCTGGACGTCGAGGCCGCGCGCGAGGTGCTGGAAAGCCGCAGCTTCAAGGACGCGGTCGATGCGGATTGGGAAAAATCGCGGCAGTATGGGGTGACCGGCGTGCCCACTTTTGTCGCCGGCCGCCAGGGCGTGGTTGGGGCCCAACCCTATGAAGCGCTGGAACAGCTGCTGCAGGCGGCCGGGGTCGGGGCAAAATCGGAGTCGGCCTGATGGATCGGCCTAATGGATCGGCTTAATGGATTGATCCGTCCGTCGCCAAGGCGGCGGGCGGCGCATCCGCCGCCACCCAAAGCCCGGTTTCCGTAAAACCCGGCTCGGCCAGGCGGATCAAGGTTTCCGCCACATGTTCGGGCGGCGGCAGTTGGCCGGGGTCTTCGCCGGGAAAGGCCGCGGCCCGCAATGCCGTCCGCGTCGGGCCGGGATTGACCAGATTGACCCGCACCTTGGTTTTCTCGGTTTCCCGGGCATAAATCTGGGCAATGGCGTCCAGGGCCGCCTTGGTCGAGGCATACAGCGCCCAATAGGGCCGCAAATGGCGCGCCGCGCCGGAGGTCACGAAAACAACCCGCCCGGCATCGGATTGCCGCAACAGGGGATCCAGGGAACGGATCAGGCGGTAGTTGGCCGTGACGTTCAGGTCGTAGGCGCGCTGCCAAACCTCGGGCCGAATGTGTCCCACCGGGGACAGATCGCCTAAAATCGCGGCATTGCCGACCAGAATATCCAATTTGCCCCAACGTTCGAAGATCTGCCGGCCCAGGTCGTCGATGGCGGCGAAATCGGACAGATCCATGGGCACCAACGTCGCGCTGCCGCCCGCCGCCTTGATGTCGTCGTCGACCTCTTCCAGCCCGCCGGTGGTTCGCGCAATCAGAATGACATGGGCGCCTTCGGCGGCATAGGCCTTGGCCACCGCCGCCCCGACCCCGCGCGAGGCGCCGGTGATCACGGCAAGGCGATCTTTCAGACGTTGGCCCATCATCCCGCCGTCAGTTGTGTTCGGCCAGCAGGGACAGCTGCGCCGGCGCCCGGCCCTGCACCAGATCAACCAATGGCACGGGATATTCGTCGGTAAAACAGGCATCGCAATATTGCGGCTGGCGGTTGTCCCGGTTGGCGCCGCCGACCGCCTGGTACAGACCGTTGATGGAGATGAACGCCAGGCTGTCGACGCCGATTTGCCGCGCCATGGCGTCCACATCCATGTTGGCGGCCAGCAATTCGTCGCGGCTGGGGGTATCAATGCCGTAATAGCAGGGATTGGCCGTGGGCGGCGAGGCGATGCGCATGTGGACTTCGGTGGCGCCGGCCTCGCGCACCATCTGCACGATTTTTTGCGAGGTGGTGCCGCGCACGATCGAATCGTCGATCAAGACCACCCGCCGGCCCTCGATCTCGGCCCGGTTGGCGTTATGCTTCAACTTGACGCCAAAGTTACGGATACTCTGGGATGGCTCGATAAATGTGCGGCCGACGTAATGGTTGCGGATGATGCCCAATTCGAACGGGATACCGGCTTCCTCGGCATAGCCGATGGCGGCGGGCGTGCCGGAATCGGGCACCGGTATGATCACATCGGCCGGCACGAAGCTTTCCCGCGCCAGATTGGCGCCAATGGCCTTTCGCACCGTATAGATGGAACGGCCATTGGTAATACTGTCGGGCCTGGAGAAATAGACATATTCGAAGATACAGGCCCGCGACTTGGCGGGGGGAAAGGGCATCAGGCTTTCTATGCCGTCGCGGCCGCAGACGATGAGTTCGCCCGGCGCGACTTCACGGACAAAATCGGCGCCGATAATGTCCAGGGCGCAGGTCTCAGAGGTGAGGATCGGCGCCCCATCAAGATAGCCCAGTATCAACGGCCGCACCCCCAGGGGATCACGCACGCCGATCAGCTGATGGTCGGTCATGGCAACCAAACTGTAGGCCCCGACCACCGCCTTCAGGGCATCGATCATGCGGTCCAAAAGATCGTGATAGCTCGACGTGGCGATCAGATGCAGGATCACCTCGGTATCCATGGTGGATTGAAAGATGCAGCCGCGTTTGACCAGCTGGCTGCGCAAGGTTCCCGCGTTGGTCAGATTGCCGTTATGACCGATGGCAAATCCGCCTGTTTGCAATTCCGCGAACAGGGGCTGGACATTGCGCAGGATCGTGTCACCCGTGGTCGCATAGCGGTTGTGCCCCAGGGCGGCATCGCCGGGCAGCCGGCTAATGACGGCCTCGGAGTTGAAATTGTCGCCCACCTGGCCAAGGCAGCGATGGGAATAGAAATGTCCGCCGTCGTGGGTGACGATGCCCGCGGCTTCCTGCCCCCGATGCTGCAAGGCGTGCAGTCCCAACACCGTGTTGGCGGCGGCATCCGCGCTGCCGATAATACCGAACACCCCGCATTCTTCGTGAAACTTGTCGCCATCGGCGGCGGCAACGGCGAAGGGATGGGTGGTCAATTCCATGGCGCGGCCTTTGCTGCCTTGGCGCTCGAATGGCGCCCTGAGCGCTGCTTCACTTGTCGGTCCGGTTCTGAATAAGACGGTTCATATCGTCGCGCGAGCCGGATGTATAGCCGCTTTCACTGGGTTTGTCAGCGTCCGCACCCGACTTGGGCATGGCGCCTTTCAGGCGCGCCGCCGCCCGGCCGGTTTTAATGGCCTTGTCGAGAGAGGAATTCAATTTCTGGCCGCCCTCCCGGCCTAATTTCCCCACCCCCGCCAAGCCTTTGCGGATGTCCTCCGGCGCCAGGCTGGCCAGCAACCCGGCGGTATACTCGATGGCCGGCATCGCGCGGGCATCGCGCAGCCAGCCGGGTTGCTCATCCCGGGCCAGGAATTGCACCAGGACCAGATAAGCCAGGGCGGTCACGACGGCGCCGCGAAGCAGGCCAAACAAAAAACCAAGCGAGCGGTCCAGGACGCCGATGTCGCTACGCTGCACCCGCCGCGATATGGCGGTTGACAGCAACGAGGCCAGGGTCAATACCACGACGAAAATGCCGACCGCCGCAATACTGTCGGCAATCAGGTTCTGGTCGATATAACGCCGCACGATGGGTTGCAGCAGCGGGAACAATTCCAGCGCGGCGATCGCGGCAATGACCCAGCCGGCGATAGACAGGACTTCCTTGACGAAGCCGCGGCTAAAGGCCAGCCAGCCTGAAATCAGCACGACGGCCAGGATCACCAGATCGGTCACATTGATGGGTAATTCGCTTAGCATGGCCGTTCTATACGGCCTTCACGCCATCCGTGGCAAACAGTTCCACCAGTTCGGGCAGGCGGCCTATTTCGCGAACCGTCAGGGGGCTTTTGCGGGGTTTGCGCCAGGGCGGGGTCAGGGCCTGGGAAAAACCCAATTTGGCGGCTTCCTTCAGACGCAATTCGGCTTGCGCCACCGCCCGCACCTCGCCCGACAGACTGATCTCGCCAAACAACACGGCTTCCTGGGGTACCGGTACCTCCATCAGAGATGAAACCAGGGCCGCGGCCACCGCCAGATCCGCCGCCGGTTCGCCAATGCGCAGCCCCCCGGCCACGTTCAGATAAACATCGTGCCCCGCCATGCCCAGGCCACAGCGGGCATCCAGCACCGCCAACACCATGGCCAGGCGGTTGCCGTCCCAGCCGACCACCGTGCGCCGCGGCGTACCGGGCGGCGACGGCGCGACCAGCGCCTGGATTTCCACCAACACCGGCCGGCTGCCCTCCAGGCCGGCGAATACGGCGCTGCCGGTGATATCGCCGCCCGCCCCCCGGTTGGCCAGAAACAGGGCGGAGGGATTGGTGACTTCCATCAGGCCGGCATCGCTCATCTCGAAGACGCCGATTTCATCTGTCGGGCCATAGCGGTTTTTCACGGCGCGGAGAATGCGGAATTGATGGCCGCGCTCGCCCTCGAAATACAGCACGCAGTCGACCATATGCTCCAATACCCGCGGCCCGGCAATCTGTCCGTCCTTGGTCACGTGGCCCACCAGCAACAGACAGATGTCGCGCCGCTTGGCGGCCCGGATCAATTCCTGGGCCGAGGCGCGGACCTGGCTGACGGTACCGGGCGCGGCTTCCACGCTATCCACATACATGGTCTGGATCGAATCAATGACCACCACATGCGGCGCGTCCGGGCTTTCGAGCGTGGCGACGATATCGCGTACCGAGGTCGCCGCGGCCAGATCCAGGGGCGCGGCTTCCAGACCCAGTCGCCGCGCCCGCAGGCGTACCTGCGCCGGGGCCTCCTCGCCCGAAATATAGGCGCAGGCGACGCCCCGTTGGGCCAACCGCGCCACGACCTGCAATAAAAGCGTCGATTTTCCGATGCCCGGATCGCCGCCAATCAGAATGGCCGAACCCGGCACCAGACCGCCGCCACAGACCCGGTCGAATTCGCCGATCCCCGAGCCCGTACGCGGTCCCTCCATCTCGCCATGCTTGTTCAATTTGCGAAAGTCCAGAAGGCGGCCCCTAGGCTGACCCTTGCCCATCACCATGCCGCGTGGCGGGGCCTCACGCTGCGCTTCCTCGGATATGCTGTTCCACTCGCCGCAGGCCGCACAGCGGCCGGACCACTTGCCGTGCGCCGCGCCGCAGCTTTGACAAACAAATTGATCAACCGCCCTGGGCACAGCTCTTACCTATCTATACAGGACCATCGGCGAGCGCGATTTGCAATCAATTGGAGTCGCGAACGCGGCTTAAGTAATTGGTTCAATTGCGCTAACCTGAAGCTTCCGAGCACATTTGGATCATCCGTGCTCTATGTTACGTCCAGCGCAAAGGGGCCCTCTTCGCGCCCGTGGATAAATTGATCGACAAAGGGATTGTCGCACTGGTCGATTTCGTCGACGCCCCCTGCCCAGATGATCTGTCCGCCGTATAGCATGGCAACCCGGTCGGCGATGGTGCGCGCCGATGACATGTCGTGGGTGATGGTCAAGGTGGTGGCGCCCAGGTCGCGCACGCATTCGGTAATCAGCTTGTTAATCACATCGCCCATGATCGGATCCAGGCCGGTTGTCGGTTCATCAAAAAAAATGATATCCGGTTCGGTGGCGATGGCCCGGGCCAGGCCGACCCGCTTGCGCATACCCCCCGAAAGTGCGGACGGATCACTTTCCGCCATGTCTTCGTCCAGTCCCACCTTTGCCAGCTTATCGATCGCTATGGCCCGCGCCTTTTCCCGCTCCATGCCGGCGCCTTCAATCAGACCAAAGGCGACATTTTCCCAAATCGTCAGGGAATCGAACAATGCCGCCGACTGGAATAGCATGCCGAACTTGGTCAAGACCCGTTCCCGCGCCGCCCCACGCAAGCCCACGGTCTCTTCCCCGTCAATGCGGATGCTGCCCCGCTCGGGTTGCAACAAGCCCAGAATGCATTTCAACAGGACCGATTTGCCGGTACCCGAGCCACCGATGACCACCACCGACTCGCCCTTGGCGAGCGACAGGTTCAGGCCATTCAGCACCACCTTCGGGCCAAACGACTTGTGCACATCCGAAAGTTCCAGGCGCGGCGTGTCGTTCATTGCGGCAAATTCATTGCGAAAAGAACGCTTCGGTCACGAAATAGTTCGAAATCAGAATCAGAATTAACGATGACACGACCGCATCCGTTGTGGCCCGCCCCACGCCCTGGGCCCCGCCTTTGGAGTTAAAGCCATGGTAACAGCCCATCAGGGCGATCAGGAAACCAAATACCGCCGCCTTCACCAGACCGGAGGTAACGTCCATGGCTTCCAGAAAATCGTAGGAATTCTTCAGATAAACGGCGGAATTGAAGTTCAGGCGATGGATACCGACCAGATAGCCGCCCATGACACCGATGATATCGGCAATCAGCACCAGGATCGGCGTGGTCACCGTGGCGGCAACCAGCCGTGGAACGACCAGATAGCGGAAGGGATTGGTTTGCAGGGTGATCAGGGCATCCAGCTGCTCCGTAACTTTCATGGTGCCCAGTTCCGCCGCGATGGCGGCGCCAACCCGGCCGCCCAGCATCAAGCCCGCCAGGACCGGGCCCAATTCACGGGTCAGGCCCACAACCACGATGTTGGGCACCGCGCTTTCCGCGCCAAACCGGGCGGAGCCGAGATAAATCTGCAAGGCCAGCACGGCGCCCGTGAACAGGGCGGTCAGGCCCACCACGGGCAGCGAGTAATAACCAATGGTCATCATCTGTTGGAGGCACAGACGCCAATAGAATGGCGGCGTCACCACGGCGGACAGGGACTTGCCCGTAAACATCGACAGACGCCCGATGGTGGCCAGAAAAGCGAGGAAAAATCGGCCAACGATCGCCAATGGATTATACATCGCCGACGGCCTCCGTCCCGGCCGCCGCGGTGGCGTCAAGATAGCGCCGGTGATAGCGCCGGCCCAGCGCGGTCATGATTTCATAGCCGATGGTGCCGGCCCTGCCGGCCACCGCGTCAATGGTCTCGCCACCGCCGCCGATCAGTTCGACCAAGGCGCCGGGATGGGCTGCATCCAGTGGCGCCTCGGTAACATCAAGCGTGATCAGATCCATGGAAACGCGCCCCACGACTGGTACCGAAATTCCGGCAAGACGACCCATTCCTTGCCCGGACAACGAGCGCAGATAGCCATCAGCATAACCCACCGGAACCGTGGCTATGCGCCGTGGTCCTGTGGCCCGATGGGTGGCACCGTAGCCAACGCATTGGGGAGTGTCAATTTCCCGCACCTGAATGATCTTGCCCCACAGGCGGACCACCTCCCGCATGGGGTTGGCCTGCGCCGGTGTCGGATTGACGCCGTAAAGGGCAACGCCGGGCCGCACCAGGTCGTAATGATAGTCGGACCCGAGAAAAATGGCCGAGGAATTGGCCAGGGACGCGGGTGCGGGGGGCAAGGCGGCCCTCAGGCGGTCAAACAATTGGCGCTGTTCAGGGTTCATGGCATGGCCGGGTTGGTCCGCACAGGCCAGATGGCTGATCAGAAAACGCAGGTCGATGCCAGCCAGGCGCGCCGGCGCGGCGGCCAGGGCCATGGCGTCATCGGCCGACAGTCCCAGCCGATTCATGCCCGTATCCAGATGCAGGGCGGCGGCCAGGGCCCCGGTCCCAGACGCCCCGGCCCCAGACGCTCCGGTCGGTGATATTTGGGCCCGGCTTTTGCGGGCCCAAAGGTCAAGCTGTTCCAGCGTGTTCAATACCGGGATCAGACCGTGGGCCAGGAAGTCCTCCTCGGTGCCGGGCAAAATGCCATGCAGAACGTAAATTTCGGCGCGGTCGTGATCTTGCCCAACAGTCTGGCGCAGGCTTTGACGCAAGGCGATCCCTTCGCCCACATGGGCCACAAAGAAGGTGCGGCAACCCAGCCGCGCCAGCAGCGGCCCAACCTGATCCGCGCCGAGGCCATAGGCATCCCCCTTCACGACGGCGGCGCATTCCGCCGTGCCCGCGCGCCGGCTCAGAACTTGATAGTTTGCCGCCAGGGCGGCCAGGTCAATTTCCAGAACCGCGCCGGCTTGGGCGCCGGGAACGCCGGCAAATGACCTGGTATAATCCGTATCGGTTCTAGCGCTCATCGGGATAGCGGCCCGCGACCTCCAGGTTTGAGAACTTGGTGAATTCCCGCTCGAACTGCATGCGGACCGTGCCGGTGGGGCCGTGACGCTGTTTGCCGATAATCACTTCGGCAATGCCGTGGATCCGGTCCATTTGTTCCTGCCATTTCAGGTGATCCGGCGTGTTTTCCTCGGGCTGTTTGCGTTCGTGATAATATTCTTCCCGGTAGACGAACATGACCACGTCCGCGTCCTGCTCGATGGAGCCCGATTCACGCAGATCCGACAGCAGGGGTCGCTTGTCCTCGCGCGCCTCCACCTGCCTGGACAGTTGGGAGAGAGCCAAAACAGGGACATTTAATTCCTTGGCCAGGGCTTTCAAACCCTGGGTGATTTCGGAAATTTCCTGGACCCGGTTCTCGCCGCGGCCCGAGCTCCGCAGCAGTTGGAGGTAATCAACCACGACCAGACCCAGGTCGTGCTGCCGTTTCAACCGCCGGGCCCGGGTGCGCAGGGCCGAGACGGTCAAGGCCGGCGTATCATCAATATACAGAGGCGCCTGTTCGATGGCCTGGGACGCGGTCACCAGACGGGAAAACTCGTCCGAGGTGATTTCGCCCCGGCGGATCTTTTCCGAGGTGATGCGGGCCTGTTCCGCCAACAGGCGGGTGGCTAATTGCTCGGCGGACATTTCCAGGCTGAAAAATGCCACGACCGCGCCATCGACGACCTTTTCCTGGCCAGTCTCCAGCCGTTTCCGCTTGATGTTATGGGCTGCGTGAAAGGCGATGTTGGCGGCCAGCGCTGATTTGCCCATGGCCGGCCGGCCGGCCAGGATAATCAGATCGGATGGATGCAGGCCGCCCAGCTTTCGGTCCAGATCGACCAGACCGGAGGAAACACCGATCATCTGGCCGTCCCGTTGGAAGGCTGCCGCGGCCATGTCGATGGATGAGGCCAAAATGGTGTCGAAGGACACCAAACCCCGATCCGACTGGCCATGTTCCGCCAGATTGAACAAATTCTGTTCCGCGGCTTCGATCTGCGCCCCGGCCTCCACGTCGACATCCGCGACATAGGCCTCGTTGACCATGGTCTCGCCGATTTCGATCAGGCCCCGGCGCAGGGCCAAATCAAAGATCGTCCGGCCGTAATGTTGGGCGTTGATCACGGTGACCGCGGCGCCGGCCAAACGGGCGAGATATTGCGCCCCGCCGACTTCCGCCAGGGCCTCGTCCTGATCAAAGAAATACTTCAGGGTTACCGGGTTGGCGATCTGTCCCCGTTCGATCAGCTTGAGGGCGGCGGCATAAATGCGCTGGTGGCCCGGTTCTTGGAAATGTTCCGGGGCGAGGAAATCCGTGACCCGATTGGCGGCATCGTTATTGACCAGGATCGCGCCCAGCAAGGCTTGTTCGGCTTCAAGATTGGCCGGCGGCGTGCGGTAACCGGCGGTGGACTCCGGTTCTCCCATTTGGATTTCCCCAATGGTGGCGAGAACCGGACTATTTGGTCTATCTGCATTCATATGGCGGCAACCTATCACGGCGGGCGGCCGCTTCCCCCGTTCGATCTCCGCAGCCTGGGAAAAGCTGTGGGCAACAGAACGAAGCATCCCCTGAATCCCGTGCATAACTGTCATTGGCCGATGAAATCATGCAACAATTCAGAACCCGGTTGGAGGACCAAAGGGCCGCACAAAAAGTTCCGCGGCAGGCAAAAATCCGGCGTCCCGGTTTACGCCGCGCGCGAATCGGATTTGGCGCCCCGGCGCGCCCGCCGCCTTTCTTCATCAAAGATATAGTCGCGGGTTTGCGGTGCCGCGTCCGCCGTCTTTGTCAACTGCACCTGAAAGACGACGTGGCCGCCGTATCGGAAGGCGACTTCGCTGCTGCCGAGATAAAATTCCCACATGCGGCAAAAGCGTTCGTCGAACAAGGCAGCGACCTTGCCCCGGTTGGCCTGAAACCGCCGGCGCCAATGGCGCAATGTTTCAGCGTATTGCAGGCGGAAAACCTCGACATCGGTAATGTACATGTCGGCTTTTTCCACGGCGGTTGAGATTTCCGACAACGAGGGGCTGTAGCCGCCGGGAAAGATGTACTTGTTGATCCAGGGGTTGGTTGCGCCAGGCCCATCGGCCCGGCCAATGGTGTGCAGCACGGCAACGCCGTCATCAGTCAAAAGTCCCCGCACTTTGCGGAAGAATTCGCCGTAGTGGCCAAGCCCCACATGTTCGAACATGCCCACCGAAATGATGCGGTCGAACGACCCTTCAACGCTCCGGTAATCTCGCAACGCAAACGAGACGAAGCGATCCAAATTCGCCTCGGCGGCCCGTTGATTGGACAATTTGTGCTGTTCCCTTGACAAGGTCACGCCTTGGACCAGAACATGTTCGTACTGCGCAAGGTGCAGGCCCATGCCGCCCCAGCCCGAGCCGATGTCGAGCACCCTATGGCCTGGCCGCAAGAGCAGCTTGGCTGCCAGGTGCCGCTTTTTGTTCAACTGCGCCGTCTCCAAGTCGTCTTGCGGCGATCGAAAATAGGCGCAGGAATATTGCCGGTCTGAATCCAGGAACAGATCATACAAGTCGCCCGTCAGATCATAATGATGGGCCACGTTGCGCCTGGCCCGATGGGCCGGATTGTATTGCCGCAAACGCCGGGCGGTCGCGCGTAGGGGAGTGGTGACGAATCTTTGCAGCCAATGATCTGGTTGCCCCCAGCCGATGTTTCTGCCCACCAGGTCGAGGAAATCAAAAATTTCGCCATTCTCCACCGTCAAGGTGCCGTTCATATAGGCCTCGCCGGTATACAGCATGGGATTGGTAAACAGTTGCCACTGCAATGCGCGGGTATGGAGGCGTACGGTGATCTCTGGTCCCACCCGGCTTCCCTCAAAACGCTGGCTGCGTCCCCCAACGTCGATTACGGTCAAGCAACCCGTATGCATCAGTCGATTCAAAAACCCGGCTAAAAACATGATTAACCCCCGGTGCAACTTCCTCGCTTTGACTGGTTCCTTTCAGACGGCACTCGCCAGCCTCGCGGTGAGCGCCTGAATTTTAACTCAAACCTGAACCGGGGGTAAAGCGTTAATGGATTATGGCAAGTATCAGTTCTGCGCATGACTGCCGCGCAAAAAAAAGGCGGCACGGAAACCCGCGCCACCTCTGTTTCTAAACGATAATCGGTGTTATTGGCTGTCT
Source organism: Pseudomonadota bacterium (assembly GCA_027623205.1). Lineage (GTDB taxonomy): Bacteria > Pseudomonadota > Alphaproteobacteria. The sequence continues at coordinate 19,849 of JAQBYC010000045.1, forward strand.
TTGGCCACCGTCGGCACCGTTTTCGCGTCGGCGTCTTCCTACGCCTCCGCCTCTTCTGCCATCGTTGCCTCGTCCGCTAAATCAGCGGCATCCAGATCGTCGTCCTCCTCGGCCGCGGGATCCTCGCCGGCAGCCTGCCGCGCCCCCTCTGCTGCAGAGCGGGCGACGTTGGCGATAACGTTGATGTGAACTTCCGGGTGCAGGTTGACCCGGACCGCATGCAGGCCAAGGGTTTTGATCGGTCGGTTCAGCGCGACCTGAGAGCGCTCTATCTTGAAGCCGATCGCATCCAGGCCTTCAACGATATCGCGCACCGAGACGGAGCCATAAAGCTGACCCGACTCGCCAGCTTGCCGGATCACCATGAAGGTCGTTTCCGGCATGGATTTAGCCACGCTCTCGGCTTCCGCGCGCAGCACCAGATTGCGTGCTTCCAACTCGCCGCGGCGGGTCTCGAACGACGCCAGGTTTTCCGCCGTGGCGCGCTGCGCCTTGCCCTGAGGCAGCAAATAATTGCGGGCAAAGCCGTTCTTGACGCTGACCACCTCGCCCATTTGACCAAGTGACTCAATTCGTTCCAAAAGGACGACGTCCATTATTCCTCCTTACCGGCGTTGCCGCCGCTGTCGCCGGCACCGCCGGTACTGTTCAAATCATTGCCGCCACGCAAGCGTAGCAGTGCGTTCACCAAGCCCACGCCGGCAACGATCACCGGCAGCGGCCACAACAATAAAAGTCCATAAAACAGGATCAATATGGCCACGCGCCCTTTCCAGGGCCGCGAAATGCCATGAATGACTGCTAAACCGAGGAGGAAATACGGCACAATGGCGATCGCTGCAAGGGTTTTACCAAATACCCCCGGCAGGCCGCTCAGGCTGGACAGCAAAAGGGCCGCCAACAACACCCCGATCCAGGCCACCGGCAAGCGAATATCCGCCAATTCCGGGGTGGGACGCAGGTTGTAGCCAAAGCGCACCAACAGGCCCTGCGCCAGGGTGCCATTGAAGATCAGGCCTAAAGTCCAGGAGACCGCAAAAAAGGCCGGCAGATAGTCAAGCAAGGCCAGTAACATGTCCCGCTGTTCCGGCTCCGGGAAGGCCGCCGCGAACGGCGCCATCACGGTTTCCAAATAGGTCATCAGGCCATCGCCAAACAGCCCCATGGCAGCCAGAGCCAGCACAAACCCGGCCAACGCCATGCCCGACATCCATAACAGCAAATGCCCTGGCGGATACCAATGCAACTGGCCATGATTGTCGCTGCGCGACAACAATGCCTGACGGCTCAAGACAATGACGGGAAGGCCATAAACCAGTGCTTGTGTCGCGGCAAAGGCCGGACTGGTGAAGGGTAGGCTCACGGCACCGGCCACCAGCATGGCAATGCCGGCGCCCCGTACGCCCATGCCCAGGCCGGCCAAGAACAGGGGCAAGGGCGCGATATAGGCCAGCAGCAAACCGCCAGAGGCCGGAAGCGTCAGCGCAATCTGAAGCAAGCCGCTTATCAGGCCAGCCGCTACGGCGATTGAAATGTTTCGTGACATTGCCAAGGACCCGCCGGTTACCGCCCGGGGGCCCATAATACCGCCCGTCGGGTTATACCAGGAAGGGCAGGGTTGAAGGATCTATTGCAGAACGAACGGCAACAAAGCCAAAATCCGCGCCCGCTTGATCGCGCGCGCCAGTTCCCGCTGCTTCTTGGCCGATACCGCGGTAATGCGGCTGGGGACAATTTTACCCCGCTCGGACAAATAACGCTGCAACAGCCTGACGTCCTTATAGTCGATCTTGGGCGCATTGGCGCCCGAGAACGGGCAGGTCTTGCGCCGGCGGTAAAAGGGCCGCCGCAGGGGGAGCTGTGAAATCTTGACATCCAGGGACATGTGCTAATCCTCTTTGCTTTCTTGGCTCGCCGCGGCGCCATCCAGGCTCGCCGCGTTTTCGACTGCGGCGTCACCCGCCGCGACTTTCCGGGCGGGGCCGTCGTCGTCTGGACGGCTGTCACGCTCGGAGTGCTCGCGGTCACGGCCTTCGCGGACGCCGCGCCCACCACGTCCGCCACGGGACTGCATCATCGCTGAAGGGCCTTCCTCCAACTCGTCGACGCGTACGGTCATGTAGCGGAGGATGTCCTCGTGCAGGCGCAGGTTGCGCTCCAACTCCAGCACCGCAGCAGAGGGCGCATCCAGGTTCATCAAGACATAATGACCCTTGCGGTTTTTCTTGATTCGATAGGTAAGGCCGCGTACCCCCCAATATTCGGTCTTTGCGACCGAGCCGCCATTGTCCGCCACCAGCTTGGTGAAATCTTCGGTCATGGTTTCAACCTGTTGGGATGAAACGTCCTGGCGCGCGATAAACACGTTTTCGTATAACGGCATGCTTGTCCGTTGCTCCTTCGGTACGGCCCGCGGGACACCCAGGGGTCGTGTTGTCAATATGGCCGCAGTTCGTACTTGCGGGCCGCGTGGATTAACCAAATCGTTAAAATAACCTGCCAAATGGCCTTGCCTGATTTAACCGACGCCAGCGTTGCCGCTTTTGTCCAGGCGGCAGCCATGCCAAAGCGGCCCGGCGACCCAGGTAAGGCGCGGCATATATGCACATATGCGGCGAGGGCGCAAGCCGGCTTGACAGGTCCGGACCACTGGCTATGAAGGATGGCAGAGTGGATCATTGCAGTAAGGGAGGTGGCCATGGCGCGCGCTTTAGTATTTCCGGGTCAAGGCAGCCAGACCGTGGGTATGGGGAAGGCATTGGCGGATGCCGTGCCGACCGCCCGCGCGGTCTTTGAAGAGGTCGACGAAGCGTTGAACCAGAACCTCTCGCGGCTGATGTTCGAAGGGCCAATCGAGGAACTGACCCTGACTGAAAACGCCCAACCTGCCTTGATGGCCATGAGCCTGGCCGTGGTGCGGGTGCTGCGGCACGACGGCGGGCTGGAATTCGGCAGACATTGTCAATTCGTCGCCGGCCATTCCCTGGGCGAATATTCCGCCCTTTGCGCGGCCGATGCCCTGGATCTGGATGAGACGGCGCGCCTGTTGAAACGGCGCGGCCAGGCCATGCAACAGGCGGTGCCGGTGGGACAAGGCGCCATGGCAGCGCTGCTGGGCCTGGACTTCGAGACGGCCCAGGCGGTTGCCCGGGACGCGGCGGAAGGTCAGGTTTGCGATATCGCCAATGACAATGCGCCGGGCCAGGTGGTCGTCAGCGGTAATGTGGAAGCGGTTGAACGGGCGGTGGATTTGGCCAGGGAACGGGGTGCGCGGCGGCCCATGCTGCTGCCGGTCAGCGCGCCGTTTCATTGCGCCCTGATGCAGCCGGCAGCGGACGTCATGGCGGATGCCTTGCGACAATCGCAGCTTCGCGCGCCGGTGGTGCCCCTGATCGCCAACGTCAATGCATCCGCCGTGTCCGAGCCGGCGGAAATCCGTGATCTGTTGGTGAAACAGGTTACAGCCATGGTGCGCTGGCGGGAATCGGTGCTGTTTTTGCGCGGCCAAGACGTGGACAATCTGGTCGAAGTCGGTGCCGGTAAGGTGCTGACCACCATGCTGAAACGTATTGACAAGGAAATATCCGGCCAGGCGGTGAGCGAGCCGGAAGATATCGAAGCTTTCCTCAAATCGTTGTAGACCAAACCTTATTCGTCAGTTTTTGGGAGCTGTGAGCCATGTTTGATCTTTCCGGAAAATCCGCCCTGGTCACCGGCGCCTCGGGCGGCATAGGTGGCGCCATTGCCCGTCATCTGCATGGCGCTGGCGCCATGGTCGGGCTGTCGGGTACCCGGGTCGATGCACTGGAGACGCTGGCGGCGGAACTGGGTGGGCGGTGCGCGGTACTGCCCTGTAACCTGGGCGATGGGACGGCGGTGAGCGCCCTGATCGGTCAGGCGGATGACGCTCTGGGCGCAGTGGATATTGTTGTCAACAACGCCGGCCTGACGCGGGACAACCTGGCCCTGCGCATGAAGGATGAAGATTGGGAAGAGGTCATGGCGGTAAACCTGACCGCGGCCTTTCGCCTGTCAAAGGCGGCCTTGCGGGGCATGATGAAACGGCGCTGGGGCCGAATCGTCAATATCACCTCTATTGTCGGGGTAACGGGCAACGGCGGGCAGACCAATTACGCAGCCTCGAAGGCTGGTATCATTGGCTTCAGCAAATCACTGGCCCAGGAAGTTGCATCGCGCAACATCACCGTCAATTGCCTGGCGCCGGGCTTCATCCAGACCCCGATGACCGATGCCCTGGATGCGGCGCAACGGCAGACACTGCTGGCCGGCATTCCGGCGGGGCGATTGGGTGTGGTTGACGACGTTGCCGCCGGCGTGTTGTACTTGGCCAGTGACGAGGCCGCGTATATTACCGGTCAGACATTGCATATCAATGGCGGCATGGCGATGATCTGATGCGGCGCTATGATCAATCGACGCCGGTGCATTCGGGGTCTTGGCCTTTGTGAACGTTCATGCTACCAAGCCACGCCTTTCCTGTTTGGCAAGCGAACCGGCCAGCATGGTAGAGTCAAAATTAATGTATGAAGTTTTACAAACCGATAGCGCGAAGGAATTAACACATGAGCGATACTGCCGATCGCGTAAAAAAGATCGTTGTTGAGCATCTGGGCGTGGAAGAAGACAAAGTTACCGTGGATGCCTCATTTATAGACGACCTCGGCGCCGACAGCCTTGATACGGTTGAATTGGTGATGGCGTTCGAAGAAGAATTCGGCATCGAAATTCCCGATGATGCCGCGGAAAAGATCGCCACCGTCAAGGATGCCATAACATTTATCGACGCCAACGCTTCCTGAACCGCATCCCGTCGCGGGTCCGTGCCGCGAACCCCGTGGCAGGAGCGCGTGCGGGCTGTCAGGTTAGTGTTGGTTGCGCCGACGGAGGCTGGAGATGAGCGAACGCAGGGTCGTTGTCACCGGAATGGGTCTTGTCACGCCACTCGGCGTGGGGGTTGATGCTGTGTGGCAACGTTTGCTGAACAGCCAATCAGGCGCCGGTCAGATCAAGAAAATCGATACCGCCGGACTGCCCGTCAAAATTGCCTGCGAAGTTCCCTTGGGTGCCGTGGCGCCAGACTTTAACGCGGATCACTGGGTGCTTCCGAAAGAGCAGCGGCGGATCGATGATTTCATCATATTCGGTCTGGCCGCTGCGGAACAGGCGCTGGCCGACGCCGGCTGGAAACCAGATGACGAAGAGTCGCGTCTGCGCACCGGTGTGCTTGCCGGCTCCGGCATCGGCGGTCTGGCAACCATCGAGGACGCGGCCATTACCTTGCATGAAAAGGGCGCGCGGCGGATCAGTCCGTTTTTTATTCCGGCCTCCCTGATTAACCTGATTTCTGGCAACATCTCGATCAAATACGGCTTCAAGGGGCCTAATCACGCCATCGTCACCGCCTGCTCCACCGGCGCCCATGCGATCGGCGATGCCGCCCGCATGATCATGCTGGACGATGCCGACGTGATGGTCGCGGGCGGCGCCGAGGCGGCGATTTCGCGCCTTGGGATGGCTGGTTTCGCGGCTAGCAAGGCGCTGTCGAGCCATTTCCAGGACGAGCCGACCCGCGCCTCGCGACCCTTTGACAAGCAACGCGATGGCTTTGTGATGGGCGAGGGCTCGGGCATGGTGGTATTGGAAGAACTGGAGCATGCCAAGGCCCGTGGCGCCAAACTCTATGCCGAGGTGTCCGGCTATGGCATGTCGGGGGACGCCTATCATATTACCGCACCGGCGCCGGACGGCGATGGCGCCTATCGCTCCATGGCGGCGGCCCTGCGCCGGGCCAAGCTCAACCCGGATGATATCGACTATATCAACGCCCATGGCACCTCGACGCCCCTGGGCGATGAGATCGAAGTGGGGGCGGTGAAACGCCTCTTCGGCGATGCGGGGAAACGCCTCTCCATGTCGTCGACCAAATCGGCCATTGGGCATCTGCTGGGCGCGGCGGGTAGCGTCGAGGCCATCTTTTCGATCCTTGCCATGAACCACAACGTGGCGCCGGCCACCCTGAATTTGGACGACCCATCGGACGGGCTTGATATTGACCTGGTCCCGCATACGCCAAAGGAGCGGCCCATACGGGCCGTATTGTCGAATTCCTTTGGCTTCGGTGGCACCAATGCGTCCCTGGTGCTGACGCCGGTGGATTAATATAGGGTTTCCGCGCCATGTCCCGGCGCCTGGTCCGGCTTTGCAGTGGTGTTTTTCTGTTTGGTCTGGTTGCCGCTGGCGGTGCCTTTGGCTGGGGCTACGCCCAGTTCACCCGGCCGGGACCCACTGCCGTTGACCGCACCGTGCTCCTGGCCAAAGGCAGCAGCCTGCAGGATATTGCCGAAAGCCTGGCCGTGGCGGGCGTCATCGAGCACCCGCTGGTTTTTCGCATCGGCGTGCGCATGGGTGGTTGGGCCCGTGGCCTTAGGGCGGGGGAATTCCGCTTTCCCGCGCAGATCAGCATGCGCGGGGCGATGGAAATCCTGCGCATGGGCGTTACGGTGGTGCACCGGTTGACGATCCCGGAAGGCTTGAGCAGCGGTCAGGTGGTCGCCCTGTTGTCGCAAACCCAGGGGCTGCGCGGCGATCTTGCCGCGCTGCCTGCTGAAGGCACGCTGCTGCCGGAGACCTATCATTATTCCTACGGTGACGAGCGGGCGGTCCTGCTGGCCCGCATGACGGAGGCCATGAATACGACGCTCGCCACGCTGTGGCCGGCACGCGACCAGGACTTGCCGTTCGCCAACCCGGAGCAGGCCCTGATATTGGCCGCGATCGTGGAAAAAGAAACCTCCCTGCCAGCGGAAAGACCGCGCATCGCCGGCGTCTTTATCAATCGGCTGCGCCGTGGCATGCGCCTGCAATCGGACCCGACCGTGGTATATGGACTGACCGGGGGCGGCAAGCCCTTGGGCCGCGCCTTGCGCCTGGACGATCTGGATCGCTATACGCCCTACAATACCTACCGCATTGCCGGCCTGCCGCCAGGACCCATTGCCAATCCGGGACGGGCGGCCATTGACGCGGTGTTGCACCCAATGGTCAGTAATGAATTGTATTTTGTCGCGGACGGCACCGGCGGCCATGCCTTTGCCACCACTTTTGCCCAGCACCGTCGCAATGTGGCGCGCTGGCGCCGCGCCAAAGCCGCCCGCGAGCCGTAATAGCGATTTCCCGACAGCCTGAACTTCTTATATAATGCGCCCCACCCTCGAAGTGTTTCGGGCCGGTAAGTCGAAACATATGCTGTCTGAAAACGCGCTGGCGCATGGATCGAAGGATATCGACAAGTTGACTGTTTCCAGTATGACCGGATTTGCCCGGGCGGCGGGTGGCAAGGGCGCCTATTCCTGGGCTTGGGAAATCAAAAGCGTCAATAGCCGCGGCCTCGACTTGCGTTGCCGTTTGCAGGGCGGCCTGGACGGTTTGGAGGCCAGGGTGCGGGCCGCGGCCGCCCGGCGCTTTCACCGCGGTCACCTGGCCATGAACCTGACCCTGAACCGGGCCGGGGGGGAGACCTGCGTGCAAATTAACACCGGGGTGTTGGAGCAGATGCTGGCGGTGGCAAACGATCTGGCGGGACGGATCAATGCCGCGCCGCCAACCGTGGAGGGCTTGCTGGCACTGCGCGGCGTGGTGGAAACAGTGGAACCGAAGGATTCGGAGGACGAACGCCAGGCATTGGAAGCCGGCGTCTTGACCTGTCTGGAAGAAACCCTGGATTTATTGACCGCCGACCGCCAGGCGGAAGGGCAGCGCCTGGACGACATTATCAGCGCCCAGGTTGATAGCATCGCCGCGCTGACGAAAAGCGCCGGCGAACTGGCCGCCCTGCAACCGGCGGCGTTGAAAGCCCGGCTGCAACAACAGGTGGCCGATATTCTTGACGGCGCCGCCGCCCTGTCCGAGGAACGTATGTTGCAGGAGGCGGCCCTGCTGGCCACCAAGGCCGATGTGCGCGAGGAACTGGATCGCCTGATGGCCCACGTCGGCGCGGCGCGGGATCTTCTCGCCGACGATGGCGCAATTGGGCGGCGGCTGGATTTCCTGGCCCAGGAATTTAATCGGGAAGCCAATACATTGTGCGCCAAATCCCAGGATGCGGGGTTGACCAAAATCGGTATCGAGTTGAAAACCATAATCGATCAATTCCGCGAACAGGCGCAGAATATTGAATAATCAGATTTCAGACCCGACCGCCTTGGGCGGACAGATATCCCGTCGCGGCTTGATGCTGGTGCTGTCCTCGCCATCGGGGGCAGGAAAGACCACCCTGTCCCGCCGTCTATTGGCGGAAGATCCCGACCTGACTATGTCGATTTCCGTCACCACCCGGCCGAAACGGAAAGGCGAGCGGGAAGGCGTCGACTATATTTTTGTCGAACCGCTTGAATTCGATTTAATGGTGAACCGGCGGCAATTACTGGAACATGCAAAGGTCTTCGATCACTACTATGGCACCCCGGTCAAACCCGTCGAAGACGCCTTGAACGCGGGCCGCGATGTATTGTTTGATATCGATTGGCAAGGCACCCAGGATTTGAAGGAGGAAATGCGGGATGACCTGGCCAGCATTTTCATCCTGCCGCCCTCGACCAGGGAACTGGAACGCCGCCTGAAAAGCCGCGCCCGGGACAGCGACGACGAGGTGGCCCGGCGCATGTCGAAAGCGGCGGACGAGATCAGCCATTGGCCGGAATACGACTATGTTGTCGTCAACCATGATGTGGACGTGGCCTTGGCGCAGGTGCGCGCCATTCTGACCGCCGAGCGCCTGAAACGGGTGCGGCAGGCCGGTCTGGGTGACTTCGTCAAACGCCTGCGCGACGGTCAGTAATACCACTTTGCGGGCCATCGCCATGCAGGCGCGGGCGGTCGGGGACTGCCGAATAGATCGGGGAATATCCGCATGAGCGTTAGCAAGGTCGTCAAGCGGCATCTCGATGCCGCCATCGCCGAAGCCGGCCTGCAGGGCCACCCGCCTGAAACCGTGGCCCGCACCATGCTATCCTTCGTCATCGGGGTCTACCGTGAACACCGTGACCTGGCGGATATCCGCGAGGAACTGATATCCGCGATCGAGAACCTCGACCCCGATGAACCTTATGAATTCATGCGGCCATAGAGCAATTGAACCAATTACTTAAGTTGCGATAGCGACTCCGATTAATTGAAAATTTCTCCAGATCAAGAACGATGGATCCGGGGCAGCCATCAGTTTCCACATATAGCGGTGTTCCTATCGGCCCAGGAAGGGAGTGGCCGCAGGCGCGGCGGCAACGGCGCGGGCCAGGGCGCAGAATTGTTCCACGCTTAGATTTTCCGCCCGCAGGGTCGGCTGCAATCCCGCTGCCGCCAATACAGGGATGGGATCAGGGCAGATTTGTTTCAGGCTGCCGCGCAACATCTTGCGCCGTTGCCCAAAGGCCGCGGCGACGACGGCTTGCAGAACCTCCGCCGGCGCCGGCGCCAGCGGGACAGGCCGCGGCGCCAGGGCGACTACGGTCGATGTGACCTTGGGCGCCGGGATGAAGGCGCGCGGCGGCACATCGAACAGGGCCGATGCCTGGCACCGCCATTGCACCATGACCGATAGGCGGCCATAGGCCTTGGCGCCCGCCTGTGCGGTGATACGCTGGGCGACCTCTTTCTGGAACATCAAAATCAGGCGGTCGAAGAGGGCCAGCCGGTCCAGCCATTTGAATAGCAATGGGGTCGAAATATTGTACGGCAGATTGGCGACGATCCGGCCAGGACGAGGGACGAGGCCGTATTCATCCAGGGTCAAGGCATCCGCTTCCACCAAGGTCAGGCGTCCCGGCACCACCGCGGCCAATTCTTCCAGCGCGGCGAGACAGCGGCGGTCCCGTTCCACCGCGATGACATGGCCGGCGCCTTCCGCCAACAACGCCCTGGTCAGACCGCCGGGACCGGCGCCGATCTCCAGTACCGTTGTTCCGGCCAGCGGCCCGCCGGCGCGGGCGATCTTTCGGGTCAGATTGAGATCCAGCAGAAAATTCTGCCCCAAAGACTTCGTGGCCCTGATTTCGTGCCGTTCAATTACCTCCCGCAAGGGCGGCAGATCGGACGGCAGACTGTCGGGAGGCGGACCCATCCTATTCCGAGGCTGGGCAATTGGCCGCCAGGGCCCGGCGGCGGGCCATCAGTCCGGCATAGGCCACGGCGGCGGTCAGGCTCAAGGCGTTGGCACGGCCCTTGCCGGCAATATCAAGCGCCGTGCCATGATCGGGCGAGGTGCGGACGATGGGCAGGCCCAGGGTAATATTGACGCCGGAGTCGAACCCCAGGGTCTTGACCGGGATCAGCGCCTGATCATGGTACATGCAGACCGCCACGTCGTAGGTTTGCCGGGCCGCTTCATGAAACATCGAGTCCGGCGCTATGGGCCCGGCCACGATGATGCCCTGGGCGCGCAGTCGATCGATGGCGGGCTGGATGATCTCGGCTTCGGCGCTGCCCAGATCGCCGGCCTCGCCGGCATGAGGGTTCAGGCCGGCAATCGCCAGGCGGGGCGGCGAATAACCCAGATCTCGCGCCAGCGCGGCGGCGGTAATCGTCGCGCACTCCACGATCAATTCCGTGGTCAGGCCGGCCACGGCGTCTTCCAGGGGCAGATGAATGGACACGGGCACGGTTTTCAGGCCTGGGCAGCTCAACATCATGATCGGCCGATGGCCGCCGCCGCAAAGCGCGGCCAGATACTCCGTGTGGCCGGGATGCGCGAAGCCGGCCGCATGCAGAATGGATTTCTGGATCGGGTTGGTGACGACGGCGGCGGCTTGACCGGACTGCACATGGCGCACGGCTGTTTCAATGGCGCCCAGCACCGCCGGCGCGTTGGCCTGGTTCAATCTGCCCGGTTCGGCTGGTTCGGCCAGGGCGTGCGGATACACGGGCAGCCCGGCTTCAAAACAATCCATGGTCTCACCCGGGGCCGTGATCTCTATAATGGCCTGGCTTGCCTTGTGCCCTTTCCGCCAGACCTTCGCCAGGGACGTCGCCGTGGCGCGTACCTGGTTCGGATCGGCGATCAGATAAAACGGCGGTAGATCATAAACCGCCCGGCGCGCCCAGGTCTTCAAGGCGATTTCTATCCCGATGCCGGCTGGCTCGCCCATGGTCATGGCGATGGGGGCCAAGTGCGGGCGTTGGGTCGGCGGCGCTGGCGGCCGGGCCTGGGTTGTGCCCATCAGCGCAGTTCCACGACCGCCGACCGTCGCAAGTCGCGCAGGTAGCGCTCCGCCAGCGTGGCCAGACGGCGGCTGGTCAGGTCCTCGACAATACTTTCCCGGCTGGGCCCATCGCCTTTTATTTCCTCGCGCGTGCAGACCATCAGCAGCATGACGGTATCCTGGTTGCTGATCGGTGCGCTGAGGCGGCCAATGGCTAGATCCTTGACGGCGGCGCCGATGTTTTCCGGCAAATCCGTCAACGCCACGGTGCCCAGATCGCCGGCGGGGGCGGCCTGCAACTGCGTGGCGACGGCATCAATCCCGGCGCAACCCGTGGCGCTTTGCGATGCCGCCCGGACCAATTGCTTTTGGGCTTCAATGGCCCCCGCATCCGCCCCCTGGACCGGCGGCAAAATGATCTGTTTCATGCTCAGCTTCATGCTGCTTTTACCAACCGGCGCGATCTCCCGGCGTTCGTGCAATTGCAGCAGATAGAAACCGCCCGCGGCCCGGATCGGTTCGGAAACTGCCTCCACCTGCAAATTTGCAATAGCCTGGTCCAAAATCGGGGAAAGCTGGCCCGGTTGCACCCAGCCCACGGCGCCGCCCTGGGCCGCCGTGGCGCCGCGGCTGAATTGGCGGGCCATGGCGGCAAACGCGGCGCCGTCGCGCAATTGCTGCAGCAGCCCCATGGTGGTGCGGCGCACCTCATCTTCCTGCTCCGGGGTATCGATGGAGAGGAAAATTTCCGAGATCCTATGTTCGGAGCGCCCTGCGTTGGCCTTCAACCTGGCCAGAACCTCGTCGATCTCTTCATCGCCGATTTGTACGCTTCGGCCCAATCGGCGGCGGACCAGCTTGGACCATGCGATTTCCGCCCGTAACTGGCCTTCCAGCGCGGCTTCGGGGATTTGGTTTGCCTTCAAATACCGGCCCAACTGGCCGCGCGGCACTTTGTTCGTCTGTTCAATGAAACCGAAAGCGCGATCCAAATCGGCTTTGTCGACCTTGATCGATTGGCTTTTCGCGGCCTGATTTTTCAAATTTTCATCGATCAACCCGCGCAGAACCTGTTGCCGCAGGCGGCGGCGCATCTCTTCCGTATCTTTCAGTCCGCTGGTGGCAATCACCAGTTGGATGCGTTGCTGCACATCGTAGCGCGAGACCACTTCGTCATTGACGATGGCCGCGATGCGCTGGATGTCCTGCGCCGACGCCGCGCCGACGGTTATGCAGGCCGCCCCGGCAAGTGCAGCCGCGGCAAACAACGGCAACAACAAGGCGCGTCCCGCCATTGCCATGGGGATCGCGGCAACTTGTTTCGGTTTCAAAGGCGGTGCCATCCGGCGAACATCTCCCGGCCAGTCATGCTGCATTCAAAATAGCGGCTTGGCGTCCGCAATTGAAGGGCGCCGCGGCTCTTTTTCCCGCGCTTTTCCCGCGCCCTATTCTTCTGCCTCATTTGCGACCCCATTTCGGCTATGCGCCCACGGCCGCCTCCGCCCTTGGCTGCGCATAGCGGGCGGCCAGCACGGTCACCGTGGCCAGCAGCATGAAAATCGGCGCAAACCAGAACAGCAGGCGCGGCTCGCCCTGATCCATCAGCCAGCCAAAAAACACCGGCGTGACCGCGCCGCCCAGATTAAGGCCGGTGGAGACAAAACCGAATACCTTGCCCATGGAGCCTTCCGGCGTCACGGCCCGCACCAGCATATCCCGCGACGGCATGATGGCGCCGAAATTCAGCCCCGCCAGGGCCATGGCCGCGATCACCCAGCCGGCGGACAGCAGGACATTGCCCACCAGGAAAATCACCAGGGCGGTGACCAGAAAACCGCCGACCGCCACCCATTCGTGATGCCGTGTGCGATCGGCGATCTGGCCGCCAAGCAGGACGCCGACGGCGCTGCCGACCAGAAACGCCGTCAGGGCCATTTGCGCCCCTTCCAGCGAGATATCCTGGATGGCGATGAAGGCGGCCACGGCGAACGTGGACAGGCCGCCCTGGGACATGGACAACATGACGAAAAACAGAAAGCACATGATGATCGGCATGGACAGCAACAGCGCCACGCCGCTTTTCGGCGCCGCCCCGCCCTGCGCCGGGACGCGGGCCGCATCGGTGCCGGCGACCTTTGCCAGCGGCGGCGCCTTTTTCCTGGGCGCGGCGTCCGACAAGTGCCGCCGGGCGAACAACAACGGCAGCCAGACCGCCAGACCGAACAGGCCCGTCAGCATCAGACCCGTACGCCAGCCCCAATGGATCGAGGCATAGGCCATCACCAGCGGCGCCACCGCACCGCCGGCAAAACCGGCGAAGGTATGCAGACTGAAGGCCCGGCCCATGCGCTGGTTCGAGATCGAGGCCGACAGCAAGGCATAATCGGCCGGGTGATAGACGCTGTTGGCAACGCCGGCCACGGCGGCCAGGATCAACATGGTGGTATAGCCGGCAAACGCCCCCATGCCTACATAGGCCAGGGTTGAAACGGCAACGCCGCAGATCAGCAGGCGCCGGGCGCCGAAACGGTCCACCAGAAAGCCCATGGGCACATGGGTTAGCCCCGAGGCGACGTTGAAAACCGTCATGATCAGGCCCAGGGCGGCATAACCGACACCGAAATCCGCCTTCAACAGCGGCAGAATGGGCGGCAGCAGATAGATCAGGTAATGGCTGAGAAAATGCGCCCCGCCGACCAGGCCGATCACCCTGGTGTCGCTGGCTGGCGCCCCGGTGGCGCGCCTATCCCTGTCGCCGGCGCTGGCGCCGCTGCGTATGGTTACTGTCATGAACTCTGTACTAGCTGCTTTCGCCCTGACTGTCACGGGGCCTGTTGCCGTTGCTTTGATTGCCGCGCGGCTTGGGGTAAGCTGGACGCCCGCCCCCCGTTGCCGCGCCCCTGAAGGCTGTATTATTGCGGGTTGGCACCACGGACCGCATGGCCCTGGCCGATTTCGCCGCCGACCTGGTGGTGGCCGACGTTGGCACCTCGGATCAGGAAACCAGAGCCCTGTTAAAGAGCCTGCGCGATCCTGCCGCCTCGCCCCGCAAGGGCCTGCCGGTGATTTGTCTGTTATCACTAAGCAGTCCGGCGCAGGTGCATGGCCTGATCAAGCTGGGTGTGGATCACGTCATGATCAAGCCGATTTCGGCCAACGCATTGTGCGATCTGGCCCAGCATCTGTGCGACAACCCCATGCCGCAGATCACCGTGCCTGGATATACCGGACCGGACCGCCGCCGCCTGCCCGACGAATCCTTTACCGGCCCCACCCGCCGCCGTTAGGCCGTTTCGATTTTTATCGAAACGGCCTAACGGCGGC
>JAQBYC010000186.1 GCA_027623205.1 Pseudomonadota bacterium
CCAGCACGCATGATTGCCGGAACCGATGGGCCCTTGTTCCCACCGGGCGCGCCCGTGTGCGTCCAGGGCCGGTCATGATGAGACGGTAGCCGTGACTTCGCTGCCCGGACCGGCGCCCGTCCTGGCCGTAAGGCGACGGGCGCCGCGCTCCCGATGCAGCTGGCTATGCATCTTGTGATTGTCTCGTTCTTAAAGATACGCTCAAACGGACAACCGCTCCTGGCTCATTTGGACCACCTTGAAAAGCGTACTCTGTTCCCCCCATAACATGGAGCATGAACGTCAAATTCGACCGATGCCGCCTGCAAACTAGCGCTGTCTCAGCCAGTGTTGCTTGGCGTGATTTCACTCAAGGTGACATGACGTGATGCTTGCGCTACCGTTTCATGCATTGATGAAGGGCGCGGTTCGCGCGCCGATGGCGGCGCGGGGCTGGCCGAGGCCGGGCATGGCAGAGGCGGAACAGACGATACAAGGCGCGGGGGCGTCGGGCCAGTTGCTGGCGGATTTTCGCGCCCTGGCCGAGGCGACGACGGCGGATGGCGTGCCGCGCCATGCCCTGCGCCCGGTCCTGAACTGGCTGGCCCGCGCCATTGTCGGGCGCGAGGGCGGGCCGAACCGCGATATGCCGCTGTATGAACTGTGCCATCTGGTGAATGCCGTTGAGGCCTGCGGCAATGCGCCGGACCGCCAGGCGATATTTTTCCACTCCGGCGGCCGTGTCGCGCCGTCTGCCTGTGCCCGTCAGATCGATCTGGCCCTGGCCGGGGACGGCTGGCGGCGGCAAGGCTTCACGCGTACGGGGGACGGCATCGGGATTGACTATCGCGACGGGAATTTTGGCATCAATTTCGGCCGCATGCCGTTTCTGATTGCCCTGTACGAATTTCTCTGCGGTATGGAGGACTACGATTTCTATGGCGAATTTGCCCAGATCATTGATGAGATGACCACCCAGGCCGATAGCGTCGCAGGCATCCAACAGGCTGCCAACGCCATCGCCCGGCGGCTGCGCCGCTATCGCAAGGCGCATCTCAGTTTCACGCCGCAGAAAGAACGTTTCGAGGCGATTTATGGCTTCCTGCGGGAGCGCGCGCCAGAACTTGGTATGCGCGTTAATGACGACGATGTTCTCGACTTTTGGCGGCATCATTCAAGCGGCAATGATTTTCGGGGATACCGGACCGTCTTCAATGCCTTCGCGGACTTTATCCAGGCGCTGGACGGTGCCGCAAGTGGCGCCGCGGCCGAGGGCGCCGTGCGCATCGGCACCGACCGGGAGGAAGGCGAAGTGGACCCCGCCGACGGTGCCATGGAATTTGGCACCCATGGGGATTGGCGCACGCCATTCGCCGTGCTGGACGAGCCGCCGGCGGCACGAATCAAATTCTTCAAGAAACGCGGCGAGCGGGAAGTCATTGAATTATTGATGGCGTACGGCCCTCACGCGGTTTCATTGCCGCTGGCATTCCTGCGCCTTGAATCCTTTGGCCCCGTGCAATCGGCCATCACCACCGACCTGCAGGTCAAGCGGGGCGCCCAGTCGGTGCGCCGGCGCATAGCCTGCGAAGATAGCGAAAGCTATGTGGCCAAACAGGCCGGTTTTCAGACCGCCCTGGCGCACGTGCGGAATTTGCAGAAAGCCATTCTGTACGCCTTGAGCCACGCCGCCGACATGTCGCCCGACGGCAATGTGGTATCGCTGCGCGCCGGCGATCCGATGAGCCTGTTCGAGGCCGCGCGCCAGGGCGCCGATACCCCGGATATCGACGGGGAGGCCGCGGCACGGATCGCCGAGGAGGCCGCGCGGGCCTTTCGCGCCTTGACCCGCAAGGGCTTCACCGATGCAGCGCTGGAGGATGACGTCTATTTGAATGGCTTCCGCGAAGGCGCGGGCGCCGTGCTGTCAATCGCGGCCCAGATCGAAGCGTTTCTTGACGCCATTGAACGATTGGCGGGAACGCCACCGGGGTTGGACACACGGCATCGGCAAGACCAAGCCGTGTTCAGCGCCCAATTCGCCAGGATTTATGGAGATGTCTTATGAGGGAATTTGCAACGCTCACGCCGGCGCAGATAGCGGAGGCCCGCCAGCGTTTCGCGGCCAACCAACTGGCCGATTTTATAACCACGGCGGCCGTGGGCGACGCCTCGGCGCGCATTCCCATCAGCCGGCTGTACGGCATTGCCAATGATCCGGGGGCTGGTATGCCGGCGGATGTTGCCGCGGCGATGCTGCAGCAGCCGGCACTGCGCGCGGCCTATCGGAATTTGCTGGCGCGGGCAGCCGACTATCAAGTGCCGGAGGCGATGGCCGCCAGTACCGAGGCGCTGCCCGTGCGTACGGGCGGGGGCTGCCGGATACGTTTCCTGCCCTCCCAGGCGGAGGCCAATCAGGTCTATCTTATCGTTGAACTGGACGATCCGGCCGCCCCGCCGCCCGGCGCCCTGGTGTTCTGTGACCAGGAAAATTTCTGCGCCGCAATGGAACTGACCGGCTGGCGTAATGGTGTTACCCAGCGGATTATAGAGATGGATTCGGACATCCTGCGCCTGGCGCGGGACCCTAAATCCATCGCCTATCTTAGATGAAATCAATCGCCGTCTATATCGCCACCACGGGCGGCCCGGTCCAAATCGAACGGGTTACGCCCGAGCGCGCGCCGCAATCGTTGATTTGCCTGGGGCGCAGCTCGACCATCCTGCCGATCAGCGGCGATTACGATGATTTCGTGCGGCCAGGCAGCGGCATCATCGAGCGTGAATTCGGGACCCACGAAGGCATCTCCTATCGGCTTGACCTGTCGGGGGCCATCGGCAGCGGTCAGAGCTGGCAGTTAGGCGTCTTCCTGGCCCATGCCCTGGCCACCTCGGGCGATACCGCCCTTATGAGCGGCGACGCGGCGCCCGACGAGGTGGTTATCGTTACGGGCCGGGTCGATTTTGACCTGAAGGTGGACGCTGTCGATCATATTCCCGAAAAACTGGCCGGATTGGCGCAACTCATGCCAAACCTGGAAGGCTGTGCCATCACGTTGATTGTTCCGGCCGGGGAAAATCATGCCCTGGCCGCGGGCTCATCCCTGCCCGACGGCGTCAGGCTTGGGTTGCCTGCCGCGCCGTTGGCCTGCGGCTGCCGGATGATCAGGCCACCGCGCGGCCGGGCCCGGTTACAAATCGGCGCCGGCGATGGGCTCTGGCGACGCTGGCCGTTCTTGTGGCAGCCGGGGCCTTGTTCGCCGTCATAGGTGCGCGGGGGGCAGATGCCGAGCTATCGACCTGGCTGCGTGGATTGAGCGCCCTGTTTGCCGATAACAGCCCTGGGGAAGCCCCGGTGGTCGTCGCACCGGCTTCCGCCACACTACGGCTGCTGGCGCAGCGTCCGCCGGCGGGGCGAACCTGCGCGGACGTGCAATTCGGCGGTGCGGCGGCGGTCCTTGAGCCCGTGGCGAAAGACCCGACAGGTGGTTTTCTTGAAAGCCGCCTACATGCCGTTTGCGGTCTTGCCTTCGAGGTCACGGCCGCTGGTCAAGCGCGCTATGTGAGCCTGCTGCTGCATGTGCAATCAGGCAAGCGGGTGCGAAGCGAACCGCCGCCACCGGCATTGCGCGGCGCGGTACCGCTATCGGGGGCCGCATCCTGGTCAATCGTCCTGCCGCGCCGTTCAACCGAACCCTTTGCCTACCAGCTCACCCTGATAGAGGCAGCGCGGCCCATCGGGGCAGAGGCCGAGGCGTTGCGCCAGGGCCCGCCCAGCGCCGCCGCACAGCGGGATCTGGCACGCAAAGGCATCAATGTGCGGACGATCAGCCATATCGCAAGGAATTAGGAGGGTAATGATTTGCCGGCTGAATTGAACATAGAGCGCGAAAGATGAGAAAAGTCAGGACCATTGTGGCCCCAACTCTGCACCTGTGTCTGTACCTATGCCTAGCCCTCGCCTTGCCGGCGATTGCCTTTGGCGCACCAAAACAGCCCGTGGACGCACGCCACCAAGCTTTTCGCAAGATAGCCCAAAAAATCATACTCGAGCTTAACGAGGTCCGCCGGGTGGAGGTGACCCAGGGCAAGATGGACAAGGCCCTCGCCTATCTTCATGAAGCCTACAACTATGTCCGCCCCGAACGGATGCGCATCGCTGTGGCGCCGTTCGACCAGGACGATATCATGATCGACAAGGCCGTCGCGGACGAATTCAATGACTCGCTTTCCGCCGCGCTGATCCAGAATGGTGACAACCGCTACGACCTGATGGCGCGGACGCAACTGAAGGCCCTGATCACGGACATGCAGCAGACCGGCGCCTGGGAAGCGGCTGACGGCAATCCCATCAACGCCCTGCTGCAAAACGCCGGCAAGATCGATGTCCTGATCCACGGGAAAATCCGCGTTACCGGCCAAACCGCATACTTGTCCTATACGGCGATCGACATGGGCGGCCGGCTGGTGGCACAGGTCGGGCGCCAGGCTTTTCAACTTAGCCCAGAAGACGCCAAAATCAGGCAGCCGACTTTTAGCCTGGATGGCGCAATCCAGATCGCAGCGCGGCACCTCATCGATCAGACGTCGGGCCTGGAAGAGCTGCTGCTCGGTGGTATTCGCTTTGAAAACACCGGCGCCCAGCCTCCGTTCGGCCAGTATGTACAAGGACGGCTATCAGCGGCTATCCAACTTGGATCCGCTAACCTCGTCACGGGCAAGACGATCAGGGTTAGCCCTCTGCTTGCCCATAGCGGTTTGGAAAGTGGACGTTCCGTGCGGGTCGAGGAACTGCGCGATCAAAACCTGGGCGGCAACGCGGCGGCATATGTTTTGCGCGGTACTTATTGGGAGCTTCCCGATGCGATCGAATTGCGCCTTCAACTCAACGGACCGAAAGGGTCGTCGTCCAACTGGATCGGCTGGATCCGCCCGGACGACAACGCCGGGCGCCGTATGCGTCCCATTGGCGATTTTGGCTCTCTGCGCGACTATGACGGCGTCGGGCCGTTCGCCTTTCAACTGACGTCCGATCGCGGCAAGAATGCTGCCTATCGCCTTGGCGAAAAGATGAAATTGTTGCTCCGCCTTGACCGCAAGGCCTGGGTCTACTGTTTCTACCGCGATGCCGCCGGGGCCACCATGCAGATCTTGCCCAATCCCCACTTCTGGCAAACCTTTGAACAGCCCAGCTTTGACGGCGGTGTGCTGTACACGGTACCGAACGATCAAATGTTCAATTTCGATTTCACCGTCTCGCCGCCCATAGGTCAGGAATTGGTCAAATGTTTCGCGGTCTCCCGCGACGTCACGGCGGAACTGCCCCCCGCACTTCAGGGCAAGACGCTGGCGCCCTTGCCGCGCGATTTAGGCATGCAGCTTTCGCCCACGTTCCGGCGGTTGCCCGACGCCGCCGTGTCAGAGGCCAGTTTTGTCGTCACCGTGGCCGAATAATTATGGCTGCCCGGCGTCTAATTTTCGCGGCCATGGCAAACAGCACATTCAACCTGCCATGGTGGATTAAGTCTGGTTATTGCCGTAGTATTGGGAAGGAGACCGCCTGGGCGGCACATAACAATACGATCAGCAGTGAACGGCAACAGGGACGGGCCATGCAGCGGAGAGGCAGGAGGGTTGGCAGGGGGATGGCGCTGTTCGGCCGCCCCGCCGCGCGCGGTTGCATCACCTGTACCCGGGCGAACTGAATACCGTGTTGATGACGGCGCCATAGATGATTGTTCTTCACGATATCTATCTGCTTCCGGGTTCCGCATGAGGCTTCATTGGATACAGTTTCTGGTTTTGCTGGGCCCAGTTGCGCTGAGTGGATGCATGGGGACGACAG
>JAQBYC010000046.1 GCA_027623205.1 Pseudomonadota bacterium
ACATCGGGCAAGCCGCGCAACGCCGCACAATGGCTTGGTAACGCCATCAAATGGGTCAGATTAGCCGCGACACGCTCTCATAAACGGGGCAGCAAAGATTAGGATGTGGCACCGCAATAGGTTATTCACGCCCCTGCCCCGTCGGAAACGCTCTAATTTCAGATCTGATGAATATCGACCGCGCCGTCGATCACATCCTCCAGCAAGACGATTTTCTTGCGTGCAATGCGCAGGCCCCTTGGCTCGCGGCGCAACTCGTACTCGTACCAGCCGCCGCGAATTTGCTTGCCCATGCGGGCATCGACGGAAAGCGCCAGCCATTTCGCCGAGGCGGACACAACCGCCGCGCCGCTGTCCAACAGGCGCACCGTATCGACCAGATGCGAGGTCCGCGACAAGGGCAGTTCGGCATAGGCCTGACCGGAAGAGATGCGGTGGAGGCGGGCCGCCAGGCCTGGTTTGCCGGTGATATAGATCATGTTGACCTGCATCTCGGGATCGTCACCCAGTTCGTCCTCCGACAGCCAGGCGGGCACCCAATAAACGCAGTCCTCGGCATACAGCGCCAGCCATTCATCCCAACGCCGACGGTCCAGCAGGTCGGCCTCCAGATACAGCAGATCCCGGACCTCTTGGTACAGCTCAGTCTCCATGGGGGACTTTTTCAGCTTCCATCAAAGCGGCCCATTGGCGGAAATAGCCATGATACAGCGTTTCATGGTCCCACCGCGCGGCGCTGCTGACCACCTCCGCCTCGAGCGCCCTGGCAAGAGCATCCGGGCCCCGGGTGAGCATTTCCAGGCCGCGTTCCATATGGTTCCAACGCGCCTGACGGCCCTGGGCGCCGATCTGGCAGTCTTCCAGAGCGGCCAGATCATCCGGCGTGGCCATGCCCGTGACCATGAAGAAATCCTCGAACTTGCGCAGGCGGGCAATGCGCGCGGTCCGGCTTTCCCCCTTGGGGGCGATGCAATAGACCCGCACCTCGGTCCGGTCCGGGGCCAGGGGACGGAACACCCTGATCTGGGTCGACGACTGGTCCATCAGTTGCACGTTGGGAAACAGAAACAGGTTGCGGCCACGGCGCAGCATCCAATCCACCTTGTCCTTTGCGAAGCGCCGCAACAACGGCCCTTCGGCCTCGAACAAGGGCGCCACGGCCGGGTTGGCCCGCCCGGCCCAGATCATGTTGTGGCCATGGCCCAGGTCATAGCAGCCACTGGCCACGGTTCCCTTGATACGGCCCGCTTCCGTGGGCCGCTTGCCGGCATCGTCGCCCAAGGCTTCGCGCCGGGCCATGGCCTGTCCAAAGATCCGATGCACCGTGCCGACGTGATAGCCATCGACGCCGTTTTCCGCCTGCATCTTCCAATTGCCGCGGATCAGGTAGGTCTGTTGGCCGGGAACCACTTCCAGACCATGGGGCGATTGGTCCGCAAGCAAATCGATGAAGGGCCGGGCCGCGCCCAAATGGTCCGCCAACCCGCCCACGCCAGGGTCGAGGCAGCCAAAGATAAAGCCGCGGTAATCGGCAACGCGGGTCACCGGCGTCAGGCCATGGTTTTCCCGTCCGATGCCATTTGGCCAGCCCTCCGCCTCGTCCTTGACCTTGATGCAGTCACCTTCCGTGTTGTAGCACCAGCCATGGAAGCGGCAGACCAAGGTCCGGGCCCGGCCCCGGCGGCGCGGCGTCAGAACGGCGCCACGATGGGAACAGGCATTGATGAAGGCGCCAATGCCGTCGTCGCGCTGGCGGATGACGAAGACCGGCTGGGCGCCGATATAGGTGGCGTAATAGTCGCCGTGGCCGGCGACCTGGCTTTCGTGACACAGATAAACCCAGGTGCGCTCAAAGATCTGGCGCAATTCACGGGCAAAAATATCCGGGTCGGAATAAATCCGCCGGTCAACGCGAAAGCCGGCCGGATCGGCGCTTTCCAAGACCATCTCCCGTGACAACATCTGGTTCCGCCTGTTCTACCCTGCCGGTTTGTCCCGGGCCGGTTTGTCCGGGGCCAGTTTTTTCTGGGTTGATTTGTCCTGACGCGCCGTGGCCCACCACTGGCGGAACGCATCCAGGTCATAGGCCAGGGTATCGCCTAGCGCACCGGTACGTTCCTGCCACAGATCCAGGGCGAATGCGGGCACTGCGATCAACAGGGGAATTTCCTCGGCGATGGCCATGAAGATTTCATCATTCAGGCCCTGGCCTTTCTGTTCCTGCTCGCCGAACTTCTCCAGCACGATCAAATCGACGTTCTCACGTATGGCCCGGCGCAGGGCCTCGATCGATTCCGTCAGGGCGGAGGTATCCAATGAACAGGTCTTGTTTTCCAGGTTTTCCCTGGTCGGCCGGTTAATGGCGATCCGCTGCCCCGTATCCAGGGCCACCATATCGATGCCGGTCATCTTGCCATCGGCATCCCGCAAAATTTCCTGTACCAGCCCGCCGACCCGGACGCCCGCCCCGCGCAGTTCGGCCGCGAAGTCGGACAGCGCATCGCGGTCCTGCAAATCGCGCGCATACACGGCGGCGGCAAAGGTCGTCTCACTCATGCCCGGTTCATCCGATCCATCCCATGTCGCTGGCTACAAATCCATGCCACGGCGACGGGGCCTGCAATATGGAGCGCTCAGCGCATCGTGGATTTCGTGGTCGGAACGATCCGCGTCACCACGTTGTTCGGCCGGTCGAGGTAGTCCGGCACCCTTGGAGACATCTCGTTTTTCCAGTAATCCGACTCGTAGACCGCCTTGTACAGCGCTTCCCGCTGCGCCTCGCTTTCGAAGCGGCGCAGCCAGACATAGACGCTGTCGTCGTCCTCGCCCCGGAAGCTGCCGCAGATCACCATGCCCTTCGAGACCTGGAAGGGAATGATCTCTTCTTCCATGATCTTAATCCATTCGTCCATCTTACCGGGAAGCACTTTATACTGGCGATGTTCATAGAAGGCGGTCATGGGGATACCTCTGCTTGAGTTGACACGTAGCTGCCGAAATTTTCAGGTCTAGTGTACGGGATATGGCAATAGCCGTGAAGCATCTATCGACATCATACCGCAACCGGGCAAGCGCCGCCGGCACAAAGGCTTGATCGGAAACCTTAAGCGCGCCGTATGACGTCGGCGCCCGTGGGACGGGCCGAGTGCGCTGGCGCCGAACAATCCGCGGACAGCGCTCCTCCCCGGAGGAGGCAACGGACTAAGTATATTCCGATCCTGGGCAAACGGCCCTGGCGTGCATACATAGTCAGACAAGAAGAATTGCCTGCTTTGTCTACAACCTACAAAGCAATGCCGCCTTCGCGGCAAATCGCCTTTTGCGGGGTTATGACGGTGTCCTGCCGACATGGGGGCACAGCAGACGTTGGGGTTATTAACCCACCCGGCGGGATAGCGATCGTCCTCGCCATCGTCCTCGTACTGCTGCTGCCCGGGCGCATATAGGCCGCCTTGCTCCTCATCCGAAGGCCTGGGCCGCGACCTGTCTCAACCCAAAACGGGAGTTATTGACCATGCTGAAGCGACATACTTTCCCTGGCCTCGCAATCCTGCTGCTCGCCGCCTTTTCCATACCCGCCGCCGTGGCCGATTCCGTCGGCACGCCGGGCACCTTTATCACGAACCTGGCGCAAACGGCGCTCGCCTCCGCCAACGACAGGACACTGTCCGCAACCGAACGCCAGCGCGGGCTCGACGCCTTGCTCGATACCGGATTCGACCTGCCGCAGATTGCCGCCCATGTCGTGGGGCCCTACTGGCTAGGCGCGGGCGCGGCTGAACGGCAGGCCTTCACAATGGTCTTTCGCGACTATGTCGGCCGCACCTATTCGCAGCGCTTTGCCGATTATGACAGTGCCTCGTTCCGGGTCGTCAGCCAGCATGCGGCGGCCGCTGCCAGCACCGTGGTGACCACCGAAATCGACAAGCCCCTCGAAGCCAAAAAAGCAGGCCAGACATCCCCGAACCAACCGCAACGGTTCGACTGGCTCGTCGTATCCAAGGGCGGGTACCGCGTCGTCGATGTCACCGCCGGCGGGGTCAGCATGGCGGCGACCATGCGCGCGGAATTCACGTCATACCTGCGGCACCACGGCGGCGACCTGACAAGCCTGACACAGCGTCTACAGGCCACGGCGATCGCACTGAAATAGCAACGGGCCGACGAACCTTCGTACTTTTTATTTGTTTAACCGGCACGGGACGCGAGACCGGACCATGAGCATACGCAAAATCCATATTACGCCTGGCGCCCAGTGGGTTGAAGTCGACAAAGTTGGGCTGCGCAGAAAAACGGGGTCGGGAGCAACGGGGTCGCGTCTTGAATTGTGAATTGACCCGAGACCTGGGCCGCAGCAAGAACCACTGCGCCCCGAAACTTTCCACACGTAGCCGAGTGGCCAGCCTTCCTTCCTAAACTGCTGTTGGCAACACATAGCGGCTTTGGCGGTAGCCCTTGGAAATGACGTTGTCGCCGCGTTCTTCCTGGGCGCGTTTGATCTCGTGATGGGCGACCGCGCGCAGGTGCACCTCGTCGGGGCCGTCGAGGATTTGCAGGGCGCGGCCCCAACTCCACAGGTACGGCAGCGGCGTATCCGGGGACAGGCCCATGGCGCCGAACACCTGGATGGCACGATCGACGATCCTGGTCTGCAACGGCGGCACCAGGGCCGTGATCATGGAGATCTCCTTCCGCGCCGCGCGGTTGCCCTGCCCATCGATCAGCCAGGCGGTCTTCAGCACCAGCAAACGGGCCTGTTCGATGTCGATCCGGGCCTTGGCGATCCAATCGCCGATATTGCCGTATTCATGCAGATATTTGCCGAACGCCCGGCGTTCCAGGGCGCGCTGGCACATCAGATCCAGCGCCACTTCGCACTGCCCGATGGAGCGCATGCAATGATGGATGCGGCCCGGCCCCAAACGCGCCTGGGCCAGGGCGAAACCGGCCCCCTCCTCGCCCAGCAGATTTTCCACCGGCACCCGGACGCCGCGAAACACCACTTCGCAGGTGCCTTCGGGGGCCAGATGGTTCATGTAGCTGATGTTCCGCTCGATCTCGATACCCGGCGTATCCATGGGGAACAGCACCTGGGTGTGGCGTTTGTGCGGCGGGCCGTCCGGGTCGGTCACGCCGAGCACAATGCCAACCTTGGCGCGGGGATCAAGCGCGTTGGTGATGAACCATTTGCGCCCGTCCAGGATATAGTCCCCGCCAACCCGGCGAATGGAGAACTGGATGTTGGTGGCGTCGGACGAGCCGACGTCGGGTTCCGTCATCATGAAGCAGGAGCGGATCTCGCCCTCGAACAGCGGCTTCAGCCAGCGTTCCTTTTGCGCCGGCGTCGCGAACAGATGCAACAGCTCCATATTCCCGGTATCCGGCGCATTGCAGTTGAACACTTCCGAGGCCCAATAAACCCGGCCCATGATTTCCGCCAACGGCGCATAGTCCAGATTGCTGAGGCCGGTGCCGGGCGCGTCCGCGGGCAAGGCCGGCAGAAAGAAATTCCACAGCCCCTCGTCCTTGGCCAGCGCCTTCAGATCCTCCACCACTTGCGGCGGATAGATGCCATTGGAAATATCCGTGTGATAGGCGTGCTCGTGGGGCAGCACGTAGTCCTGCATGAAACGGCCCACGGCGTTCTGTAGTTCGACGGATCGATCCGAAAAAGCGAAATCCATAAGCCACCAGCCCTTCATCATGGGGAAGATGGCTGCAATCTACCCAGGGAAAGGCGGGTTTACCTTGATCCTCATCAAAACCCTGTACGCCTGACACACCTTCCGAAAGCCTTCAGGAAGCCGCGCCATGACGGTCGAGGAAGGCTTCAAGCTCGCCGGCCCATTTCTGCCAATCCTCGGTCGGCGCCAGGTGGCCGTAGGGGCTGTCGATTTCCACATAGCTGGCGGCGACACCGCTGGCCTGCAAATGCGCCATGGTCGGTTCGGCCAGTTCCGACGCCGGGAAGCGCTTGTCGGTGTTGCACAGGACATACAGCAGCGGCGCCTTGATGTTGGCGGCGTTGTCCCAGGCGTTGAAGCGCACCGCCGCCCGGCGCAGCACGATCAGCGCATTGGCATCGAATTGACCCGCCCACAGACCCGCGAGTTTCTTCAGACCCTCGTTGGCCGCCGCCTCGCTGCCCAGTCGATCGGCCAGCGCCCGGTCAACCCCATAGCCCCGCAGGGTTTCAACCCGCAGACTGGCCAGCATGTCGCGCACGCCGCTTTCGCGTTCCCGGCCATAGTAGTCGCCGCCGTTCCAGCCCGGACATTGGGCGAAGCGATCCTCGATCTCGGCGATGCTCTCGGGACCGCCGCGGCTTCTATTCCAGGTGGCGACCGGAACCAGGGCGCGCATGCGGTCCGGGTGGCTGACGCCCCATTGGAAGGTCAGATAGCCGCCATAGGAAAAGCCAACCACCGCGGCCAGCTGCCCAACGCCCAGATGCGCCAACAACAACACCTGGGCGGCCACCATGTCGCCTGTCGTTATCGGGGGAAAGCCGGGGCCATAGGGCGCGTCCGTGGCGGGATTGATGCTGCCCGGCCCCGTGCTGCCAAAGGCCGAGCCGATCATGTTGCTGCAGATGACAAAGTAGCGGCCGGTATCGATGGCCCGGCCGGGGCCGATCAGATTGTGCCACCATCCCGCCCCATCGCCGGCGGCGTGGGGGTTCGAGGTGTAGCCGTGACACAGCAAGATGGCGTTGTCGGCGGCGGCGTTCAGCGCGCCATAGGTCTCGTAGGCAAGGGCCAGCTGGGCCAGGGCGCCACCCAATTCCAGTTCGAAATTCCGCGCCTCGAACAGCGTCGACGATGAAAGCAGCGTCATGACATCCCATCCTTCTTCATAAGCCCGTCGCGGCTACCGTAGCATGCCCGAAATTGTTTCGCCTACGCCGGTCGATTTGCTAAGTATGCCGATCGGTCAACGGAAGGATCCTATGCATGACGTCAGCCATACCCGCCGCTTACGAAGCATTGATGGCGGTGGTGCGGAACCGGCGCACCTCCCGCGCCTTCGATGGTAACTTCGAAATTCCCAGAGAGCATTACGACCTGATCCTGGAGGCCGCGCGTCATGGGCCATCGGGGGCCAATGCCCAGCCGTGGCATTTCATCGTCGTGACCGAGCCGGCCCTGAAGGCGCGGCTTGGCGCGTACTTCGTGGCCGAGGCGCGGCGGCGGGGCAAACTGAAAATGAAATTCCCAACGCCGAATTATGCCGGCATGAAGACCGCGCCGGGACTGATCGCCGTGGTCGGTGATTTCCGCTATACCCGCGCCTTCCCGGTCCTGGGCGACGGCTCGGCTCTGGACAGGATGTACCTACAGAACGCCGAACGCATCTTGCTGCAAAGCGTGGCGGCGGCCACCATGTCGGCGCACCTGGCGGCCGCGGCCCTGGGCTACGCGGTCTGGTGGGTGACCGCGATCGGCCAGGAAGAGGCGCAAAATGCCTTCAAGCCGTTACTGGGCGTGCCCGACGACCTATCGGTGCTGGATATCATGTGTTTCGGCCCGCCGGCCCAGCCGCCCTATAAACGCTGGAAAAAGGAGCTGGACGAAATCCGCCACTGGGATCGTTTCAACATGGCCCATTATCAATCCATCGAGCAGATCGAGGACTGGGTCCGCACCACCAGGGCCAAGGTCATGTATAGGGACGAAAGCAAGGTGGATTAGTGGCGATCAAGATTTCGGGCAAGCGCCCATGAGCAAGCAGGACTCCTGGGAAGACCGATACGCGGGCGAGGGCTATCTGTTTGGCACCGAGCCAAACGATTTCCTGGTCGAGCAGGCGGGCCGCCTGGCGCCGGGCGCCCGTGCGCTGGCCGTGGCCGATGGCGAGGGGCGCAACGGCGTCTGGCTCGCCGAACAAGGCCTGGATGTGCTGTCGGTCGATTTCTCCGCCAATGCCCTGGCCAAGGCGCGGGCGCTGGCCGCCGATCGAGGGGTCCCGATCGAGACCCTGCAGGCCGACCTTATGCACTGGGACTGGCCGGTCGCGGCGTTCGATCTGGTGGTGACGTTCTTCATCCAACCAGGGTCCCGCGACCAACGGCTGCTGCTCGCCAATATCTACCAGGCAGTGAAGCCCGGCGGACTGCTGCTTTTTGAAGCCCATGCCAAGGCGCAGGCCGGCAACGCGTTCGGCGGCCCGGAAGATCCGGACCACTTATATTCCAGCGCCACGGTGCGCCAGGCCCTGGACGGGGCGGAAATCCTGCTGTTGCAGGAGAAAACCATAATCCGGCGCAGGGGACGCTTCCCCGGCAAGCCGGCCGCCGTCGTCCGCCTTGTCGCGCGGCGCCCGTAACACCAATTGTCCTTGATATAAGCCCTAGACTTTAGGCATCACGTCCTTGGCGAACCATGCCAACTGCTCCAGCATCACCGCCAGGGGCGTACCCATGCTGGACTGTACATTGACGTCTTCCAGGCCCGGATATTTCTCGCCCAGTTCCTGCAGAAATTCCACGAAACCCGCGGGCGGGCCGCAATACCAGGCGCCGCGCTCGCAGGAATATTCCAATGTCGCCAGGCGGCTGTCGGCGAAACCACCGCGCCGGCCCAGGGTGGCAAGCTGTTCATCGTCCATGGGGCCCATGAAACCAAGGGGCGCGAACATCTTGGCATGCTCCTCGAAATACGGCGTGGCTTCGCGGATCGCCTGCTCCCGGGTTGGCGCCAGATGATAGGAAATGCCGAAGCACAAATTTTCACCCAGCTTGGTCTGGTTTCCCGCCCTTTGGTGAGCCTCTTGAAAAGCCAGCACGGAACTTTCCGCCATCAGGGCGGAGCCGCCGCCGATCACTCCTTTGATGCCATGCTTGACCATGAAATCCAGGCCGCGCTCGGTGGCGCTGACCACCGGCTGCCAGCATTCCACGGGCAGACTCCGGGGCCGAGGCACCAGGGTCAGCTCCTTCAGGTCATAACCGCGGTAAGGCACTTCCGCCGGCAGGGTGTAATATTTGCCCTTGTGGGAGAAGGCCTCGTTGTTGAAGGCCTTGAAAATAATATCGACCTGTTCTTCAAAGATGTCACGGTTCGCATCCTTGTCGATCATCGGGCCGCCCAGGGATTCAACTTCGCGCGTGTGATAGCCCCGGCCGACGCCAAAGGTTACCCGCCCCTTGGTCATGTGATCCGCCATGGCGAAATCCTCGGCCAGACGCAGGGGATGCCACATGGGCGCGATATTGAAGCCGCAGCCGATGCGCAGGTTCTTGGTCAAATGCGCCAGATGCACGCCCATCAACAGCAGATTGGGGATGCATTCATAGCCCTCGCGCTGAAAATGATGTTCGGCCAGCCATAGGGTGTTATAGCCAAGGCCATCCATGCAGTGGGCCATCGCCTCGGTCTTGTCGAAGATCGTGGCCAATTGCTTGTCGGAATAGCGCCGCTCGTTGGCCGGCGTTGCGTCCTGCCCCATGTCTCCCAGATCGATGTGACCGGCGAACAGGCTTGAAAATCTTTTTATCATGCGTGGCACTCCTTCCCCGCCCTCATTGTAGGCGCCTTCGTATCATTCTACCAAACGGCGCCTTACATCGCCAATTCAACTCAAGCTGCCGGGGTAATCCCGCCAGATGCTGTCTTCCAGGCGCAAATGGCTGCTGGCCGGATAGCTTTGCAGCCAGTAATTGGCGCATTGGCCACCGGTCGGGTTCCAGACGCCTGGATAGGTGCGCAGATAACCCAGGAAATCTTCCAGCAGTTTCAGCCGGTTGCACCAGCCGATGGCATGCGGATGCAGGGTCATATTGAAATAGCGGCCGCGTTTATATTGCGCGTCGAACTCCGCCTTCCAGTTCGCAAACAGCGTATCGGCGTGCTCCAGACCGGTGCCCTTGTCGGGGAACAACAGGAAAAACTGATCATCGAAATGATAAAAGTAGGGCAGCGTCAGGATGGCCCGGCGCTGTTCGAAATCGGTCACCCAATAGTGCGGGATATCGTCCGACAAGCCATTGCCCATGTATCGGTAGCCGGCTTCAATCAACAAATCCATGGTGTTGGGACTGATGGTACCGACGGCGAAGGGATCGCCCTGGCGGGGCAACGAATACCAGCCTTGCGGCGCGTGACCGATAACCTCGGTCAGGATCTCGGTCGTCAGGTCCATCCGGGCCTTTTCCTCGACCCGATCAAGGGTACTGACATCCTCGTGCTTGAAGCCATGGGCGGCAATCTCGTGACCTTCGCTGGCAAGCTCCCGAAGGGCGCCACCCAGCAGGCGCGCCATCGCCGCCGGCACCGTGAAAGTGGCCTTGATGTTAAAGCGGGCCAAGGTGGCCAGCAATTGGTCCAGTCCCTCGTGCAGGCCAAAGACCGCGCGGGAATCCCGCAGGTCGGCGGCGCGGAGACCTTCCGGCCGCCGGGCCAGGCTCAGATCCACATTGACGGCAAGGCAACAGCGGTGACCGTCGGGCCAATGCACCTCGTCATCACGCAGGCCAATCTCGTCGGTGGCGGTGTAACCTTGCTTCCAGGGCATTTATTTCCCTCCCATCGGCAGCCGTGGCGGATGGTTCGCCAGACAATGGCGGGCCATTTCCGCACAGCTTGGGAACCAGACGCCGGGCAGCGACTTCATGCGGGTAATCAGGCGGTCCAGCATTTCGATCCGTAGCGCCCGCCCGGAAACAAAGGGGTGCAGGCAGACGTTGAGATAGCCGCCCTGGCGGTATTGTTGCAGGAAGGCGTCCCACCACATCTCCATCACCCGTTCCGGTTCGGTGATCCGCTGGGCCGCGTTCGCCGAGGCCAGCCAGGCGAAACTGAAAAACATGGCATCGTCGATGGCGAAATGAAACGGCAAATTCAACAGGCAATTTTCACCATCGTTATCGCGCACGTAATAGGGAAGATGATGGGCGGCGCCATGGGAATTGTAGATATAGCCCTCTTCGAGCAGCAGCGACTGGCTGTGCCAGCTGCGGGTACCGACCGGCCGTTTGCCGGCGGTTGCTTCCAAGGCCAGGGTGGATTTGTGCAAATGGTCCGCTTCCAGTTGCAGATCCCTGGGGACTTGATGCTCCCACATATGATCGGCAACCTCGTGACCGCTTTGGGCGACGGCGGCGACCGCCCTGGGGTACAGCTCGCAGATCCGCCCGGGCGTGAACACGGTTGTCTTGACGCCATGGCGATTGAACAGCTCGATCAAACGCCAGATACCAACCCGGCCGCCAAACTCCCCCTGGGCAAGCTGCATGGGCGGCTCGTTCAAGACCCGGCGCAACAGCATGGCATCGAAATCGCAGGTGAAATTCACCGCCATCTGGACCCCCGGAGGATAAGCAATCTCCTCGATGAATTCATGCCGCGCCGCGGCGGCCCTGGCGGCGGCTTCCAGCACTTCGATCTCGCCTGATAACTGGTCGGTCGTGGACATGGTCGCGCCTTTCCCATGAATGTCGTGTTGGCCCGTGCCTCATCTTACCCATCTTCCGTCCGCCGCCAAGCCGATATAGTCTGCATGATGTCATTCAATGAAAGGCCGATATCATGGCTCAAGCCAACCCGTTCGAGGCGAAACGCCGGGCCTTGCAAGATCAATTCATGGATGCCCAGGCGCCGGTTGACCGTGCGGTCGGCACCGACGGCGTGCATCATCTGGTGCTGATCTCATCCGACCTGGAGGCAACCATCCGTTTCTACACCCGGGTTTTGAATATGCGCCTGGTGAAGGTGGTGGAAAATCGCGACGACCCGACCTCGACCCACATCTTCCTGGACATGGGCGGCGGCAATATGCTGGCGTTCTTCGATTTCCCCGAACATGGCGATGCGCCGGCCGTGCGTGGCACCGGCGCCATGCACCATGTGGCATTGAAAGCCTCGCCGGGCCAGTACAAGGCCTTGTTCGCCAGGCTCAAGGAACAGGGCATTGCGCATTCCCGGCATGGCACGGCAGAGGCCGGTTCCGTCTACCTGCGCGATCCCGACAACGCCTTGATCGAAGTAACCTGCCGTTAGAGCGTGTTGGTTATTTTAACAGGCAGTCGTTGGGCAGGACCGATAGGGGCGTAAAATCCCTATGGGCGATGTATTCCGGGCGTTTGAACCGGCGGATGGCATTGTCGGTGCGGTTGTAGGTGACATAGACAATCAGCCGGTTCCACGGTGACATGTTGGGGGGCGAGCCGTGCACCAGCGTACCGTGGAAGAAAAACCCTGATCCGGGCGGACCTTTCGGCGCGACAATGCCGCCCTGTTCCACCAGGCCCGCCACCGTTTCCTGATCCAGGGTCCAGAGCGGATACGAAGTGGTCTCCATATCGTGGCCCGCGTCCAGCACGCCGGCCTTGTGGCTTTTCGGCACGATATAGAGGGGGCCATTGAACTCGTTCACCTCGTCCAGAAATACAGCCAAATTCATGGCGCGCGCCTCGGGCATATCGTCGTCCCGCTGCCAGACGCCATAGTCCTGATGCCATTGCCAGACATCGCCATCGAAGGCCGCCTTGCCGTTCAACTTGAACTGATGAATATAGACATCGCCACCCAGCAATTGTTGCGCCGGTTCCAGAATACGGGGATGCGAGATGAAGCGGCGGTAAACGTCATTGTAGGTATGCGCGGCAAAGGCCGTGCGCACCACATCGCCGGTTTTCTCGCGAATGATCTCCGGCCGCCGTTGGGCGAATATCTCTGGGATTTCGCCTTTCAGAACCGCGACTTCCTCGAGCGTAAACAGATCCGGCACGAAGATAAAACCATCCTCGTCGAACCGTTTTCGTTGCGCCTCATCAAGTTTCATGACCCGGCCTCCCTATCAGGTCGCATTACGCCCCAGCCAAAATGGCGTCGGCGATCTTCTCCGCCGTCATCAGAGTGGGAAAATTCGTATTGGCGCAGGGCACGATGGGAAAGACCGAGGCGTCGACCACCCGCAGCCCCTCCACGCCCCGAACCCGGCCGGCATTGTTGGTCACCGCCTTGGGGTCATCATCGGCGCCCATGCGGCAGGAACATGACGCATGCCAGACACCAACGGCTGCCTTTTTGACGAAGGCCTCCAACGCCTCGTCATCTTCCATGATCTGCTGCAGGGAATATTCTTCGAGGATCAGTTTTTCCATCAGGAAACTGCGCAGGAAATCCGGGCCGTCCAGTAATTTCGCCATCAGGCCGGTCATGAACTTATTCTTGGCATTGACCTCGCCAACCTGACGGACCTTTTCGGAATAGCTGGCGGGGAACGGATCCGAGGTCGCCGCCTGCAGGGCCGGCATGGCGTGCATGGCGGCCATCTTGCGGACGCCGTTCATCAGGCGGTCCAGATCACGCCGATCGGAAAGCAGATTGAATTCCACCGTCGGCTCGTCCTGCCAGTCACGGGAGTTCAGCTTCACCTGGCCGGTTTCGGAATAGGTCTTATTGACGAATATGATCATCGAGGCGATCTGCTCGCCCACCGCATGCCAGGACGATTTGGAAGAAACGGCGACGAACATATCGCCTTTTGGGATGCCCTCCAGGTGCGAGGAATAACGCAAGCCGACCAACAGATGACGGCGGGTGAAATCGTTGATGCGGGCATGGGGTTTGATGAACGAGGCCACCGCGACCGAGGGATGATCCATCAACCCCTGGCCGACACCGGGTACATCGGCGCGCACATCGATACCCAGTTCACGCAACGCCATGGGAGGGCCGATGCCGGCCCGCATCAAATGGGCCGGTGAATGGATTGCGCCCGAAGATAGAATGATTTCATTGCCGCGGAATTCCTGCTCCCGCCCCTCCACCATGGCCTTGACGCCGACGCAGCGGGTGCCTTCGAACAGCAGTTCCTTGACCTGGGTGCGGGTCGATATGGTCAGGTTTTCCCGCAACCGGGTGCCGGGATCGAGATAGCCAATGGCGGCGGAGACCCGGCGCTCGTAAGCATTCGACATCGTGACGGGGAAATAGCCGTCCTTGAATTCGCCATTCTGATCGGGCAGAAATTCGTAGCCGGCCTGGCGAAAGGCCTCGCCGGTCGCGGCGGCGTGCCCGTTCCACTGATCGGGCATGATGCGGCGCACGGGAATGCGGCCCGCCTGGCCATGATAGGGATCATCAAAATCCATGTCCCGCTCGACCTTTTTGAAGTAGGGCAGAACGGCATCCCAGTTCCAACCCGTCGCGCCCCGCTGTTGCCATTCATTGAAATCCGTCGGCGCGCCGCGGTTGGCCATTTGACCGTTGATGGAGGAGCCGCCGCCAAGCACCCTGGCCTGCTCGTATTTGCGCAAACGCGGCCGATCGGCATCGGGATTGTTGTGCGAGATCACTTCGGTCGTGACCTGCAACTCGTTCCAAAGGAACCGTTTGTCCAGATAAGCGGTGCCGGGGTAGCTATCCAGAATCTCCTCGGGCACATTGCCGTGGGGCGTATCCTGACCGGCTTCGCACAGCAGCACCTTATTGGCGCCGCGCGCCGACAGCCGATTGGCCATGACCGAACCGGCGGAACCACCGCCGACAATGATGTATTCGTATTGCATGCCATCTCCCTTTTGTTTTTGTTTTTTGCCGCCTGGGGCGGTTAGCCAACGCCGCTCACTCGTCTTCCGCGACATAGTAAAGCACGAATTCCTGGGCCAGGCGTTCAATTTCGCGCGTCGACCGCGATAGATGGGAGATCGGGATATGCACCGACGGATAACCTTTGGCCGCTTTTTGAAACTTCGACATTTGCGGCGAGATCAGGGGTAGAAAGCCAATCGAATTGCGGACGAAGGTGCGCGCCTTTTCATCCAATCGCCCCGGGTCCACCGCCACCATGAGCACACGCCGCATCAGGGTCGCGTTGGCGGCCCCCATGCCGATCACGGCCGACCACGGGATCAGGCCGATGGGGGGACGCCGGCAATGGACGCCCACTTCGTCAAACACCACCACCGGCTTGCGGTCAAAGGCCATTTGCAGCAACAGACCGGCAACGAACAACGGGATCAAAATGGCCAGTAGGTTGGTCCAGCGCATTTCCGCCAGGACAAATTCCGCGGCCTCGTCCGATTGCAGGGCCATGGCCACGCCCAACAGACAGGGCAGGATCAAGATGCCAAGCTTGAGTTTTGACGGATAGAGCTTTTCCGGTGCGGGCGGCGGCGGCGTCTTTTCGGCGGCCTGTTGCTTGCCGGCCAACACTCAACCGGCCACGTGGTTGCCCAAGGCGCCCTTCATGGCGCCTTTTTTTGCACTATCCAGATGCCCAAGCCCGGGCTTGTTCAGACCGGACACGATACTGTCCGGCATAGTCCGGCCATTGCCATTTCCCTGCTGGCAGGATCACTCAACAACCGCCTCGCCCACCGCACCTGTTCCCACTCTCCCATGAACCATCCTTTTGTCTATGGGCGCGATCATAGCTATTCGCACAAATCACCGCTACTCTACCATTGAAAACAAACTCGCGAGAAACATCGAACGAATAAGGTCAATGATGCATGAAGCGAATCTTGATTGTTGTCGACGGCAGCGCCAACGATGCCGACTCTCTGTCCTGCGCCAGGAATATGGCCGCTCTGACAGGCGCCCAATTGACCGTTGCCCACGCGCTTGTCTCGAACCAGACACTTGTGGGGTTTGGCGAATTCATTTTCGCCGCGCCTGAAAGCGACCGCTCCAACCGGAACGAAACCCAGGCCAGGGCGGCCTTTGACTCGGTCTGTGGCGATCTTCCAGGCGCACGGTTTCTGACCTACAATGCCAGTTGCGACACCATTACCGCCGCCCTTGGGCATGCCCATGATCTGATCATGGTGGAACGGCTGTCCGGTGAAGATGGACCCGAAGCCAGCAATCTGAATGCTGCCTTGTTCAACACGGGACGCCTGGTGTTTCTCGTACCTCCCAGAGCAACCAATGGCCCCATCGGGCGGGCCGCAATCGCCTGGAATGGCTCGGCACAGACCGCCAGAGCCATCAAGTCCGCCCTGCCCTTGTTGCAGATGGCTCAGGCTGTTGTGCTTTTAACAGGCAGTGGCGCAGGCCAGGTGGCGGTGGAACCCCTGTTGGAGTACCTTGCCGCCTACGATCTGTCTCCCAGCGTGCAAGGTTATGATTCTGAACGGCTAACAGCCCGCGCCCGAGGCCGCGCCCTGATCGCAGCCGCCAGTCAGGCCGGCGCCGACCTTTTGGTCATGGGCGCTTTTGGCGAAAGCCAGGCAGGCGCCCTCGCGGGACTGGGCCGTGCAACACGCAAAGTTGTCACCGCGGCACTGATCCCGGTTTTGCTGCAAAGTTAGGAAAATCCGAATGGTTCTTAAACATCA
Source organism: Pseudomonadota bacterium (assembly GCA_027623205.1). Lineage (GTDB taxonomy): Bacteria > Pseudomonadota > Alphaproteobacteria. Next base: position 16,286 of record JAQBYC010000046.1, read on the forward strand.
GGTCGTCCTGGTTACCGGCGCGGGCGACGGCATCGGCGCCGCGATCAGCCACGCCATGGCCGGCGCCGGCGCGCATGTGGTCTGTGCGGATATCGACCTGGAAACAGCGCTGCGGACCGCAGCCGCCGCGGCCAGCAGGGGCGTGGAAAGCCTTGCCCTGAGCGCGGACGTTGGCGCCGTCGATGCGATCGAGGCCATGCTGGATGCCACCATGGATCGGTTCGGCCGGCTTGATGTCATCGTCAACAACGCCGGCATTACTCGAAAAGCCGATATCATGGACCTGACGGAAGCGGACTGGGACCGTATACATCGGGTCAATGCCAAGGGCGTGTTCTTTTGCCTGCAAGGCGCGGCGCGGCGCATGATCAATCAGGGTGGCGGGCGCATCATCAACATGGCATCGATCGCGGGGCGTGGCTACGCCGGCACCTCCAACGCCGCCTACGCGGCATCCAAAGGCGCGGTCATCGCCTTGACCAAAACGGCGGCACAGCAGTTGGGTCGGCACAACATAACGGTCAATGCAATCTGCCCCGGCGTTACCCGTACCGCGTTGCTGGACCAAATCTTCACGACCCTGCAGGAGACCGAGGGCATCAGCAAGGCCGATGCGGAAGCCCGCGCCGCCCGCCCGATACCGTTGGGCCGGGTAAACGAGCCCGAGGATATCGCCGCCATGGCGGTTTTCCTGGCCTCGCCCGGCGCGCGCAACATTACGGGGCAGGCCTATAATGTGGATGGCGGCCTGATAACCAGTTAGAGCAAATTTCATTCAATTGGATTCACTTTAGCGACCCAGGTGATTGATCCAATTTCTCTTTTCTTAAGAGTCCGAGCATGTTTAGTCGAAACATGCTCTTGGCTGGACCGCTGTCGGCTGGTTGGTGGCGCTGATCTGGTCCCTGTCCGCCACGCGCAGGTGATTTAATCATTGCTGATGGATTTATCCAGAATTTGTCAAATGAACGGCACAACCCAGGGCCGGCGCCGCCCCGGCTATCATCCAAACTCGACAAAGGCGCGGAGTTTTCAGAGACCCGATAGCCTGACCAACCCGCCAGCGATTGGCTGACTTGGACGCTAACTGGCGGCCGCGATGGGTCTGCTCTCGTTGGGGCGCCAACCGGCAATATCCTTGGTCGGCCGGCCAAACAAGTATCCCTGCGCGAAGTTTACGCCGGTTTCGTAGAGAAAGGTTGCGGACTCTTCATCCTCCACCATTTCGCCAACTGTTTCGATTTTCAAATCGATGCAAAGGGAGACAATGGAACGCATGAACGCCTTGCCTTTATCGGAGGCTTGCGCCTCTCTAACATAAGCACCGTCGATCTTGACAAAATCGACTTCCAGAGCGCGCAGATATTGGAAGGCAGCGGAGCCTGAACCAAAATCATCCAAGCCGACCGCATGGCCCAGTTCGCGCAAGGCGCACAAAAAATTGTTGGTCGTTTCAAGATCATGGATGGTCGAGGATTCTGTTATTTCGAACTGCAACCAACTTCTCGGCGGCGAGAAATTACCTAGCAACTGAATCAATTTATTCAGGAATATCGGTGTCTCCAATGATCTGCCGGACAGATTGACCGCAATGCAAAGTTCGCGTTTCTGCGCCTTGATCGTTTCCAAAAACTGCATGACCCTACCGCACATGGCAAGATCAAAATCCATGATGATGCCCGCTTCCTCGGCGAAGGAAAGCAGCTCGAAAGGTGACTCCTCCGTTTTACCGCCGAAACGTGCCAGTGCTTCATAATGATGCACATCCCGGCTGCTCAATCCGACTATAGGCTGGTAATGGGGCTGAAAATCGCCCGCCGTGATCATATTCTTGAAGGAGAGAATTTTGGCGCGGGTCTCATCCAGCAGGGATTTAGAGCCTTGCTGCAAATCATTGATGGTGAATTGGCCACGTCCTTCGGAAAATTTGTTAAGGGTATACAACAGCGCCTTGGCGTCGTCGAAATCAGACAACGTTTCGTCACCCAGATCAATCGAGGCGGTGTGAAGCTTGATTCCCTCGCCTTCGGGGTCTGCTTGCAGCACCCGGTCGATGATCGTTTGTCCCAGCTGCGGTATATCCACATCCGGATCATGCACAACGCCAAACTTGTCTTTGCCGAGGCTCCCCGCCGTCTCGCCCCCGACGGCGCGGGCCTGAATATAGGCATTGATGTCGGACATCAGATTGGTCGCATCGCCCGCGCCCATGCGCTCCATTACCGCGCTCAAACCCTCCAAGTCCAGCATGGTCATGACCGCGGGGCGATCGCCCTGGCTCGACGCCTTGATGGCTTGGTAGGCGGCGTCGGCAAAACCTGTTGTGTCCATCAGCTTGGTCACGCCGGCAGAATTAGCCCGTCCCCGGTTCAGCGACAGGAACAGGCCGCCGCCATTGATGGGCAGATAGGTACCGCGTACTTCCAGGCGCATGGGTTTGCCGGAATTGTGTTTCAGATGCAGGCGCAACGGGCCACAGCGTCCCTGTTTCGCGGCCAGGTCACATCCCGCCACCATGATGGGCCGGTCTTCCAGCAGGATCAGGTCGAGAAAATTCCGTCCAATCAGTGTTTTCTCATCCTTGCCCGTTAGTGATTTAATGGCACCGGTGGCATAGCGAACTTTCTGCTTGCCATCCAATTCAACAAAGGCATCGGCGGCGGAAAACGCAAAGGCGACGAACCGATCCCGATCCTTTCGCATATCCTCGCTTGATGTTTCAACTTTGCTCATGATTTACCAAACTGTCGCGGTCAAACCGAAATTTTCTCTGACAGATTAATTTATTCGGGAAAAATGAAGTTGTTATTAACGGGCCGTTATCTACAAATCTGCGGCTACATCTACAAATCTGCGGCTACCGCCATGAAAACGCACGTAACCAAGGCACGCACGCGCCAACGATCAGGACGTTTCATTGACCAGTCCGTCAGGTTCCGCCACCAGGCCGCGGCATTGGCGATGGTTTCGCATTGCCGGACGTCTGTTATGGCTGGAACTGGTCGGCGGCTATGCCCTGATCGGCCTGTATATCTTCATCCAACGTCTGGAAGGCGCGAACCCCGGCGCGGATTTTATCAATCTATTACGCGGCATCTTTGCTCGCCCTGGCCGGCGAAGCGGCGGTGATTTTTGATTGGCAAGCCCTACGCGCGGCTCAGGTCAGTGTTATCGGCGCGCCGGTTCAATATCTGCCCTGGCTTTACCCGCCGCCATTTCTGCTGGTTGCCGCTCCGCTGTCCGCTCTACCGTATCTTCCGGCTTTTGCGATCTGGGCAACAGGGCGAATGGTTTTACTTGGCCCAAAGGGCGCTTGCCGCCACCTCGGAGGCTGCTATTCTCCCCACAAAACTCATCCTGCAGAAGGAAATCCGAACATGGATGTGCGCGCGTTAATGCATCGGGCCGTCAAATTCAACAGCGAACGGGTGGCCGTTATTCACGGTCAACGATGTCTCACATTTCTGCAATCCTGGCAGCGCGGCCTGCGCCTGGCCAATGCCTTGCTGGGGATGGGACTAAAGCCCGGGGACCGGGTGGGATCGCTGGAAGACAACGGGATTCCGGCAGTGGACTTCTTTGTCGCTGCTGCAGCCGCCAATCTGGTGCGCGTGCCTCTCTACCCCCGCAATCAAAAAGAAACTCATGCCCATATGCTGGGCCATACCGGTTGTCGCGTGGTGCTTGCATCACACAAATATGCCGGCGAGTTGAATGGTCTGGTGGAAGAACTGCCGGCGCTGGAACGGGTTATCATCCACGATGACGGCTATGAGAACTGGCTGGCGCAGTATCCCGACGATGATCCCGGTATATCCGTCGATGCCGATGACTTCTTCATAATCCGCCACACGGGCGGCACAACCGGGCTGCCCAAGGGCGTTGCCTATACCCACCGGGCCTGGCTGGCGGCGGGCCGCGATTGGACTTTTTTATTCCCTCCCATAGAACCTGGCGACAAATGCCTGCACATCGCGCCCATCAGCCACGGTTCGGGCTATCTGTTCGTGCCCATGTGGCTCAGCGGCGCCTGCAATGTCCTGCTGGACCATTTCGATGCCACCGCCGCCATGGACTGCATCGAAAAAGAGCCGATCCAATATCTCTTTATCGTACCGGCCATGTTGAACCTCATGAACCGGGATCCGAAAGCGGAAAACCGTGATTTTTCCAAGTTGAAATGCATGCAGGTGGGCGCCGCCCCCATCGCCGACGCGACTGCCTTAAGGGCAAGGGAGATTTTTGGTGATGTACTTTGGCAGGGCTATGGCCAGACCGAAGCGGTTCCCGTCACTATGATGGGTCCACGTCAATGGTTCGCCGAGGTTGAGGGTTCAGAACCCCTGCGCTCGTGTGGCTTGCCCCTGCCCTTTGCCGATGTGGAAATTTGGGACCAAGACAACAAGCCCCTGCCCCAGGGTGAAGAAGGACAGATCGTGTTGCGTTGCGACGGTCAGATGGCCGGCTTTTGGGAGGATGCGGAAGCCACGGCGGAACGAATGGTCGATGGATGGGTCCTGACCGGTGACATCGGCATGATCGACCGCAACGGCTATGTCTATCTGCTGGACCGGGCCGGCGATATGATCGTTTCGGGGGGCTTCAACATTTATCCAGCGGAACTGGAAAACGTCCTGTGCGACCATGCCGACGTCGTGGAAGCCGCCGTATTCGCGGTGCCTGACGAACGCTGGGGCGAAACCCCCATGGCGGTATGCGCCATGGTAGAAGGCGCCACGGTCAGCGCCGAGGCACTGGCGCAATTGTGCGCCGATCGGTTGGGTTCCTACAAACGACCGAACAAGGTTATCTTGACCACGGAACCATTGCCGAAAAGCGCGGTTGGAAAGATACAGCGCAAAACGCTACGCGAACCCTATTGGAAAGGGCACAAACGACGGGTGGCCGGCAATTAGGTCTGCGGTTAAATACGGTCCAGCGCTGATCTCGCGGTTAGTTGACCGCTTACCGGAATAGTGCATCAAGTTGGGTCTATGTTGCCTTGATTACGTCAGCAAATGCCACGTATAGGCCAAACCGCAGACCGAGATAAGCCAACCTGTTGCGATCATAAAGAAAACCGGCTGTGAATGCTCGACTGTTGACGTTTCCATATTGACTACTCCTTGATAACAGCAATCGTTGCCCCGCCCGGCGCAGGGGTCGGCGGCACACACGGCCATGATTGCATGATCCGTGCCATTTCGACAGACATGGCTAAATGGCCGTTTACCGCCGTTATGTTTTCTCGTGAAAACACCAAGCGTGCCAATTCGGGACATTCCTGTCCAGGGCGGTTTTTGCATTGAGAACTTGACGCACAATCCGCAATCGCAATGGGTTAGGCTGCATGGCGGCAAGTTCAAGATCATGGGCCACGAACTCAGGGCAGCCCGTGGAATTTCAACTTTGCCCACCACACGCCTTTTATAAGGTAAAAAAAATGCCCATTGCCTGTGTCACAGGATATTTTTGGTTAGGATGGATGAGAATGACACGGTGGACTTGTCGCCGGCAAACCGGTCATAGGAAAATTCTGGCATGAAGAATATTGTCCTGGCCGGCCTATTGGCAACCACTCTGGCCCTGACTTCCTGGCAGGCGCCCGACGCTGCGGATGCCCGTGATTACTTGTATGGCCAGCGCCTGTATTCCCTGGGTGACTACGCCGGCGCCCTTACCGTCTGGGAGCCCCTTGCGAAACAAGGCGATGCCAGGGCGCAATTCAGCATGGCGGTTTTGTATCTGAAGGGCCGCGGTGTCCCGCGGGACGAAGCAAAGGCAATGGATTGGGCCCGCCAGGCCGCCGAACAAGGCGACAAGCCCGGCCAAAGCCTGCTACACAGATTGCAAAAAATCGCGGCCAGGGCGACGGTCACGCCCCAACCTGAACACCACCAGATCACGGAGCAGCGCGGCACCAAAATCCAAAATACCGAGTTGGAACGTATCGAAGCGGCGGTTGGGGATATTTTGCAACAAATCGCCGGCAGGATCGCCAAGGACGGCACCTTGCGCCATGGCGGCCTGCGGGCGGCGCATTTGGCCGACGCTATCGAGGTGACGATCCCCGATATCGTGATCCGAGCGGCCGACGGCGGCGCCTTCGACATTGGCGCCGTCATCGCCCATGTGCGGCGGCTGGATGCGCGGCATGATGATATTACCTTGGCCCTGCCCGATCGCATACGCTTTCGCAAAGAGGACGGATCCAACGGCAACATCAGCATCAAAAAGCGTCTGGCGAAGCTGCGCTGGGACCGGCAGTTGGCGACCAGCACCGAGTTTGAGTTCCGCCTGGGAGAACTGGTCTTTTCATTCGAGACCGGGGGCGAGATGGGCCGCATAGGCGAGGTTCTCGTGCAAGCTGAAGTGTTGGAAGATAAGGGCCTTTGGACAGGCCCCTTGCGCTTTGCCCTGACCAGGGTGCACATGACGAACGGCGGGGATACAACGCTGCAACTGGAACGGTTCAGTCTGGTTATGGATTTGCGCGGCTTGGACCTGCCTGCCTTTCACGAAAACCCGGGCCTGTCGCGGGCGAAAAGCCAAACCCGGGTGGGCGACAATCCGTCACTACAAGGGTTATTCGGCTTGGCTAACGGTTTCGCCCTGCGGGCCAAAATCGACAAGCTTGCCATGTGGCGTCCAATGCAAGGCGAATTCCGCCTGGCAACAGCCGATTACAGTCTGGATCTATCCAGCGATGATGGTCATATGCTGAATCTTGCGTTGTCCGCCAGCCATTTTGGCCTCGCCAACACCGGAGGTGCCGCACCCGATGGCATGGTACCACGGGATCTGGATATTGCCCTGGCGTTGGAAAAAGTGCCTAGCGAAACCGTCATCAATGTCGGTATCGGAGCGGTGATTGAAGTCGCTTTGCTTGGTAGTTTAAGCTCCGGCCCCCAGGTTTTCCAACGCCTGCGTAAGGAATTAGGCGCCGCCGAAACGGTGTTGCGCCTAAAACGCGTCAATATCTCGGCCCAGGATTACCATATCGCCATGTCGGCCAGCTTATTGGCCGACCTGACAGCGAAAGCCGGCGTCATCGGCGACGGTGAACTGCGCATCACGGGACTGCGAAAACTGCTGGCCACCGTACAACCATACTCTGAACCGGAGTCAACCGGCGACCACAAAATCCATCCTTCAAAAACCTTGACCGCAACGGGCAAACCTATCGACGGCAGTGCCGGACGGCTGTTTAACCTTAACCTGCGGCCCGACGGACAATTGACAGTAAATGGCGATCCGGTGCTATCCCTGACACCCTTTGGCGATACAGGGACGCAATAAACGTAATACGGTGACGATCTGGACTGCCGGCCCTCCACGCCATCTTTTGAGGCCGTTGCGGTGGCGGCAATCGCCACACTAGATTAAGAGCAGCCATGGAACATCTCTCTCGCGATATTGCTACACTGTTAGGCCTCGCCGCCGTGTTCGGTTATTTGAACCACCAATTCTTGCGCCTGCCCCGCACTATCGGCTTGGTGCTGATTGCCATGGCCGCCTCCTTGGGCGCTTTGGCGATTGATGCGCTGGTGCCGGGCTGGGGGGTTGGGCCCGGACTGCGTGCGGCCTTGATCGAGATTGATTTTACCGCCGCGTTGATGCACGGCATGTTGGGTTTCCTGCTATTCGCCGGCGCCCTGCACGTGGACTTGGCGTTACTGGCCCGGCGGGGCTGGCCCATCGCGGCCATGGCCACGGGCGGCTTGCTACTATCCACGTCATTGATCGGCGGCGGCATCTGGCTGATCTTTGGTCTATTCGATCTCGGGCTGCCTTTGATTTATTGCCTCCTATTCGGCGCTTTGATTTCGCCCACCGATCCGGTGGCGGTTTTGGGCATCCTTAAAACCGCCAAGGTGCCCCCCAGCCTGGAGGCGAAGATTGCCGGAGAAAGCCTGTTTAATGACGGCGTCGGCGTCGTGGTGTTTGTTATCCTGCTGGCCATGGCGACCGAAGGGGGCCAGGGGGCCGCCATTGATCCCGCCGGAATAGCCATGTTGTTTCTACGGGAAGCGCTGGGCGGCGCGGTCCTGGGCTTGGCGGCGGGCGCCATCGCCTTCTGGGCTCTGCGTTCCATCGATGAATACAATCTGGAAGTGATCATTACCCTGGCCTTGGTGACCGTCACTTATGAAGTGGCGCATCTTCTCCATACCTCCGGTCCTATTGCCGTCGTCGTGGCCGGCCTGTTGATCGGCAACCATGGCACCCGCCTGGCCATGAGCGAAACCACACGCAGCCATCTGACCAATTTCTGGACCTTAATCGATGAGATTCTTAATGCGGTGCTGTTCTTGCTGATCGGCCTGGAGGTAGCGCTGATCTCGATAAAACCGGGCCTGTTGTGGGTCGCCCTGATTGCCATACCCCTGGTGCTGGGCGCCCGTTTTATTTCCGTGGCCATTCCCATTGGCGTGCTGGGCCTGTGGCGGGATTTCACCAAGGGGGCGATTCCGGTTCTGACCTGGGGCGGTTTGCGCGGCGGCATCTCGGTCGCCCTGGCGCTGTCGTTGCCGGCATCGGTGGAAAAAGACGCCATTGTCACGGTTTGCTACACCGTGGTGGTCTTTTCGATTTTAGTTCAAGGCCTGACCATTGGCGCGCTGGTGCGGCGGGTCGTGATCGGCAATGACGGGAAGAGGAATGAAACACCGGACCATGACTGATTCAGGGCGCAAAGTCGAAATACTCGAACAACGCACGGTCTATCAAGGCTATCACCGGGTCGACGCCTTCCGTCTGCGCCACAGCCTGTACCAGGGCGGGATGGGAGCGGAGATTAAGCGCGAAGTGCTGGAACGGGGCCATGCCATCCTGGTCCTGCCCTATGATCCGGTGCGCGACGAGGTCGTTTTGATCGAACAATTCCGGATCGGACCGTTTGCCCGCGGCGATCAACCGTGGTGCCTGGAAGTGGTTGCCGGCATCATTGAAGACGGCGAGGAATTGGAGGCCGTGGTACGCCGGGAAGCGCGGGAAGAAGCCGGCATTGAATTGCGTGATATTACCCACGCCATGGACTGCTACACTTCCCCCGGCGTCAGCAGCGAACAGATTTCGATCTTTTGCGCGCGTACAGATGCATCGTTGGCGGGCGGCATCCATGGTGTCGAGGCCGAAGGCGAAGATATCAAGGTGATTGTTCTGCCCTTTCCCGACGTGATGACCGCCTTGGTTGACGGCCGGATTAATGTCGCCCCGGTGATTGTTGCAATCCAATGGCTGGCCTTGCACAAGGCGGATATTCGCAAGCGCTGGCTGGCATGATTTCACAGTCAAAATTGTGATTAATACTCATTCACTTGTCGCAGCCGGACGAAGGGCATAATCTGCGTCGAGGCACGTTATTGAGTGGTGGAGTTGGATTGTGGACATTCGTAAAGGTTTCATCGACAGCATCGGCAACACCCCGTTAATCCGCCTAAAAAAAGCCTCGGACTTGACGGGTTGCGAAATATTGGGCAAGGCGGAATTTCTTAATCCCGGCGGTTCGGTCAAGGATCGGGCCGCCTTGGCCATCGTAAGCGCGGCCGAGGCCAGGGGAGAGTTGAAACCGGGCGGCATCATCGTCGAAGGCACGGCCGGCAATACGGGTATCGGCCTGGCACTGGTGGCCAATGCACGGGGTTATAAAACCGTCATTGTGATCCCAGAGACGCAAACCCGGGAAAAAAAGGACATGTTGCGCATGTGCGGCGCCGATCTGCGGGAGGTGCCGGCGCTGCCCTATAGCAACGACAATAATTACATTAAATATTCCGGCCGTCTGGCGGCGGAGATTGCGGCCAGTCATCCGGAAGGCGCGATCTGGGCCAATCAGTTCGACAATGTGGATAATCGGCAGGGCCATTACACAACCACGGGGCCGGAAATCTGGCGGCAGACCGATGGCAAACTTGACGCCTTTATCTGCGCCGTTGGTTCAGGCGGGTCATTGGCAGGCATCGCCCAGTATCTGCGCGAACAGAACCCGGCCATTACCATCGGATTAGCCGATCCGCCGGGTGCGGCACTGTATAATTACTATGCCAACGGTGAGTTGAAGGCGGAAGGTTCCTCGATCACCGAAGGTATTGGCCAGGGACGCATTACCGCCAATCTGGAAGGTCTGACAGTTGATGCCCCATTCCAAATCCCCGACGAGGATGCTCTGCAAACGGCTTTTGATTTGATTATCGAGGAAGGACTGGTCCTGGGCTCCTCCAGCGGGGTGAATGTGGCCGGCGCCGTTCGCCTGGGCCGGGAATTAGGACCGGGGCACACGATTGTAACCTTGCTTTGTGATGGCGCTCAGCGCTATCAAAGCAAGATGTTCAATGTGCCGTTCCTCCGAGAGAAAGGCCTGCCTGTACCCAGTTGGATGGCGGGGGAGGGGCAGTAGCGCCAAAGAGGGCCAATACCGCCTTTCGGTTCAGGAAAGTTCCTATGACGGTTTTGCAGGATGTCTCGGCAAGGAGAGCGGCGCGCCGTGATGCGGAATATATCACGGGGACTGCGCGGCACCCCATACTCAAAAGGCCCGACCAGACGATCGGACATTTTTTTCAACCCCCGCAGGAGGTACTAGATGACGGATTTACTGTTCCGGGACGATCCTTATGTGAAAAGTTGCGAGGCCACGATTACGGCCGTAAATGACCGTGGCGGCATCGAATTGGACCGCACCGTGTTTTACCCAATGGGCGGCGGCCAGCCGGGCGATGCCGGCGTCTTGCGGCTACCCGATGGCGGCGAAATCGTCATCGCTACCGCCATCAAAGGAGACGGCGCCGATGATGTGATCCATGTGCCCGCCGAAGGGCAGGAAATTCCGACCGCCGGCGCAACGGTCACGGCGTCCATTGATTGGGCAAAACGGCACAGCCACATGCGCATCCATACCTGCCTGCATCTGCTTTCCTCGGTTGTGGAATATCCGGTTACAGGTGGACAGATCAGCGACGGCAAGGGCCGTCTGGACTTTGACATGCCGGAAATGACCATGGAAAAAGAGTCGATTACCGAACGTTTGAACGAATTGATCAAACAGGCTCATCCGGTCACCGTCAACTGGATTTCCGATGCCGAGTTGGCGGCACAGCCAGATCTGGTCAAAACCATGTCCGTGAAGCCGCCCACCGGCCAGGGGCAGGTGCGACTGGTCAACGTCGATGGCTGCGACCTGCAACCCTGCGGCGGCACCCATGTCGCCAACACACAGGAAATTGGGCCGGTCCGGGTCCGGAAGATTGAGAAAAAGGGCCGACAGAATCGCCGCATATCAATCGAGTTTTCTGATTAATTACAAATAATTACATAATATTATTGAGGAATAAGATGAGTAATTCTCACATAGTTTCGACCACCTGGCTGGCTGAACATCTCGGTGCCGGCGACATGAAGATTCTGGACGGCTCTTTCTATCTACCGGCTGAACAACGGGACGCGGATGCGGAATATGCCGCCGCGCATATACCCGGCGCCCAACGTTTCAACATCGATGTGGTTTGCGCGCCCAACAGCAGCGCCCCGCACATGTTTCCCAGCGCGGGAGACTTCGCCCATGCCGTGGGCGCCATGGGCATTAGCGACGGCGATACAGTCATAACCTATGACGGCGGCAAATTGACCGGGGCCTGCCGGGTCTGGTGGATGTTCCGCGCCTTTGGCCACGATAAAGTCGCCGTTTTGGATGGCGGCATGGACAAATGGCGGGCGGAAGACCGCCCCGTGGAAAGCATCATTACCACGCCAAGCCCCGCTAAATACCATGCCACCTACAACGCGGACATGATCCGCTCCATCGATCAGGTTCTGACCCTGATCGAGCAAGGCGGTACGGAGCAAATTCTGGATGCCCGCGCGGCCGGCCGATTTGACGGTTCGGTGCCAGAGCCGCGGGCAGGCATGCGGTCGGGTCATATGCCCGGCGCTCTTAATCTGCCGTACGATAAACTACTGCAAGCGGATGGCACCTTGCGGGATGCGGCGCAATTGCGCACCTTGTTCACCAAGGCCGGCGTCAATCTGGACCAGCCGGTCGTTACGTCCTGCGGCTCTGGTGTATCGGCGGCTGTTCTGTTGCTGGGACTTCGCAGCCTGGGCCATGAGGCGAACCGGTTATATGATGGCAGCTGGTCCGAATGGGGCAGCCGCGATGACACGCCCGTCGTAACCCGATGTGAGCAACACTGCCGTGAAACTGCGGAATTATCAGAATGACGACGAGACGGCCGTGGTTAGCCTGTGGCGGCGCTGCGGCCTGCTGCAAAATCCACTGAACGATCCGCGCAAGGATATTGCCTTTTGCCTGGCGGGGGGACACGGCGAAATCCTGGTCCTTGAGGACGATGGCATGGTGCTGGCAACGGCCATGGTGGGTCAGGACGGTCACCGCGGCTGGATCTACTATGTTGCGGTTGAACCTGACCGCCGGGGCCAGGATCTGGGCCGCCGCATCGTGGCGGCAGCCCAGGCGCGCTTGAAAGCCGCCGGCGTGCCGAAACTTCACCTGATGGTGCGGGGCAGCAACACCCGGGTCGTCGGCTTTTATCAGCGGCTGGGATACATGGTGGAACCCGTCACCACCATGAGCCGCCGCCTTGATGGCGTCCCCCTGCCCCTTGGCCACCAAATGGACGACGAAAAGGTCGTCGTTACCTATTTGGAGATGACGGAACGCCCGTCCCTACGGCGCCTGGTGCCGAAAGTTCCCAGGCACGCCCTGTTGCGGACCTACGACATGACCGTGGCATTTTACCGTTATCTTTATGACGCCGTGGGACAGCCCTGGTATTGGACGGACCGCAAGAAATTATCGGATCCGGAATTGGCCGCAATCATCCAGGCAGAGGCCGTGGAAATCTATGTGCTGTATGTAGGTGGTGTCCCGGCCGGCTTTTACGAATTGGATGCCCGGAATATGCCCGACATGGAACTGGCTTATTTCGGTATCGTGCCCGAATTTATCGGCCATGGGCTGGGTTCCTATTTATTATCCCAAGCCCTCGAGACCATGTGGCACCACGATCCTGAACGCGTGCTGGTCAATACCTGCACCCTGGATCATCCCAAGGCGCTGCCGATGTATCAACGTTTTGGTTTCCGCCCCTATGACCGGCGGGAAATCCCTGCGCCCTGGCAAACAGCCGACAATGTGCTGGATTTTGCCTGATCGCCACGCTGCCATCGATATGGCTTAATGGCTGAGGATCTGGCTTAGGAACAACTTTGTGCGTTCAGATTGCGGGTTGTTGAAGAATTCGAAGGGCTCGTTCTGCTCGACAATATCGCCCTCGTCCATAAAAATCACACGGTCGGCGATGGTTTTGGCAAAGCCCATTTCATGGGTCACCACGATCATGGTCATGCCGGTTTCGGCAAGTTCGACCATGACATCGAGGACTTCCTTGATCATCTCGGGGTCAAGCGCCGAGGTCGGTTCGTCGAACAACATGATTTTCGGATTCATGCAGAGCGAACGGGCGATGGCCACGCGCTGCTGTTGGCCACCCGAGAGTTGACCCGGGTATTTGTCCGCCTGTTCGGGGATCTTGACCCGTTCAAGATATTCCATGGCCAGTTTTCGAGCCTCGATCTTGGGCGTCTTACGAACCCAGATCGGGCCCAGGGTGAGATTTTCAAGAATGGAAAGGTGTGGAAACAGGTTGAAGCTCTGAAATACCATGCCCACTTCGCTGCGAATATGGTCGATATTCTTGAGGTTTTTGTCCAGCAATATGCCATCGACGATAATGTCACCCTGCTGATGTTCTTCCAGGCGGTTGATACAGCGGATCAGCGTCGATTTTCCGGATCCCGAAGGACCGCAGACGACGATGCGCTCACCTTTGTGCACGACCAGGTCGATATCCTTCAGGACGTGGAACTGACCGTACCATTTATTGACCTTGTTAAGCTCGATGATGACTTCCGACGAAGCGGCGGATGCCAATTGGCCCTGGGCGTCCTGTGCCTCCGTGGCTGTCATATTTATCTCCCCCATTCTTCCCGGATCAACGATTGGCGCCGGCTGAAAGTTTCACTTCCAGGTGCCGGCTGTACTTCGACATGATGAAGCAGATGATGAAGAACAGCATGGCCCCGAATATTAACGGCTCCTTGTGCAAACCGCGCCATGGTACGTCCTGACTGATCGAACGCAGCATGCCCAGAATATCGAAAAGTCCGATGATCGATACCAGGGTGGTGTCCTTCAACAATCCGATGAAGCTACCAACGATATTTGGAATCATATGCTTCAGGGCCTGCGGCATGACGACTAATCCCATCATGCCCCAATAACCCAAACCAATGCTGTGGGCGCCTTCATACTGGCCCCTGGGAATGGCCTGCAGGCCCGCGCGAACGGTCTCGGCCATATAGCAGGCGGAGAACAGGCAAACCGCGATAATGACCTGAACCAGCTTGTTGAGGACAAAACCCTCGGGCATGAACAGCGGGAACATGGTCGTCGCCATGAAGAGCACGGTAATCAATGGCACGGAACGGAACAATTCAATGAACGATGTGCTTAGCACCCGGATCACCGGCAGCTTCGATCGCCGGCCGAGAGCCAGGATGATGCCCCCCGGAAGCGCGGTGGTGATGCCAATACCCGATATGACGAGCGTCAGGAACATCCCGCCCCATTTGGTCCAAGGCACGACCTCGACAGTCCAGCTCATTTGCAGGGCATAAACCGCGACAAAGGTAACCGCCAGAATGGCGAGCAGCGTGTTGCGCTGGTTCCCGTCCGAAGCGTCTTTCTTGCCCAATAGCCCGAGCAGAAATTCCGGCAAACCGCCACCACTGAATACGCCGATGAGTGAATGCAGGGTATTACCCATCAGGCAAACAATCCCACCGGTGATCATGAGCTGCATGAAGATGCCCTTGTCGCCGCCCGCGAAGAGATAACCGGCGAGGAAGGGATAGAGGAATATTGTGGACAAGCCGATGAAGATCTTATCCTTGACCCGGGGTAGCCAAAGCGGCGCCATCCACAGGATCAATAACAAGCCGCCAAGATTGACCCGCCACAACTCGCCTCTCGGGTAGCGGCCATAGAAGATGTTGTCGAGCCACAGAATAACGCCGGCCCAGCAGGCCCCATCCTTGCTGATGTCGAAGCATTCACGCCGGTTCTCGGCGACCCACACGGCATCCGCGACGCCCCAGATCCACAGGCTCTTCACCACCACATAGATGATGTAAAGCGATACCAGGGTAAGAATGGCGTTGATCCAGGAACTAAAGAGGTTTTTGTGCAGCCACCCGATGAACGACGATTCTATCAGGGGGGCGCTTCTGGCGGCCGTTTTTTCAGCCTTCACCATACTCATGATCAACGCTCCACCAGTTGGACGCGTTTGTTGTAAATATTCAACAGGCCGGAAATAGAGAGACTGATGAACATATAGAAAGCCATGGTCATGCCAACCATTTCGACCGCGTAACCGGCCTGGTTCAGGGCCGTCTGCATGAACAACGCGACCACGTCCGAATAGCCGATGGCGATGGCCAGAGAGGAATTCTTGACCACGTTCATCCACAGGCTGATCATTGGCGGCACGATGGCGCGCATAGCCTGGGGAATGATGATCAAGCTCATGGCCCGCGCGGGTCTGAGGCCAATCGCCAATGCCGCTTCGGTCTGCCCTTTGTTCACCGAAAGAATGCCGGCGCGCACTGATTCAGCCAAATGCGCCCCGTGATAGATGGTCAAGGCGATGAGCAGCGCCAGGAAAGCCGGCGGCAGGCTGGCGCCGCCGCTAAAGTTAAACCCTTGGAGCGTCGGCAGATCCCAGTCAAGCGGCGATCCCGTCACCAGATAGACCGCGCCCGGCAGAACGATAAGCAGCGCCAAAGAGGCAGAGAAGGTCGGGAATTGCTGGCCGGTGCTGTCCTGACGCCTATGCGCCCAGCGTTTGAGAATGACCACGCCGATAACAGCGATGACAAATGCGGCGATGGTCATCCAGAACAGATCGCCCGGGATTGGCCAAGCCGTATACAGACCACGATTGTTGAGGAATACGACCTCTGCGCCAACGGAAAGATCAATGCTGTTCTTCACCCTGGGCAGGATTGCGAAGACCCCGACATACCAGAAAATAATCTGCAACAGCAGCGGCGTGTTGCGAATGATCTCAACATAGGCCAGCGCCAACCTGGCCACCAGCCAATTGGAAGAAAGCCTTAATATGCCAACGAAGAAGCCCAATATTGTGCTTGCAATAATCGCCAGAAACGATACGAGAAGGGTGTTGATACAGCCGATGAGGAAGATGCGGCCGTACGTCCCGACGCCGGGCTTATATTCGATAAGCTTAAAATCCGTGTCGAAGCCGGCGGTAGCGGAGAGGAAACCGAATCCGGTGTTCATCCCGCGCACTTCGAGGTTATGGGCCGTATTGGTGATCAAATACCAGGCAAGCCAGCCGACGACGCAGGCTGTAAGAATCTGATAGAAAACCGAACGGACGCGCTCGTCGTGAAAAAAGTCGAAACTTTCTTTCGGCTTTACGCGCGCCGACAGCTTGCCGCTATCATGAATGGCCATGATGTATGGACCCCGATATTACGCACAGGCTCAACAAATAACGGAAGACACCCAGCCCCGTTTCCGGGGCTGGGGCCGTTCAGATGATCCTAGCGGAACGGCGGGGCGTACATCAGTCCACCCTTGGTCCAAAGGTCGTTCGCCGACCCGGACCGGCCGATGCCGATGCCTAATTTTCCACCACCCATATAGGCTTCATAAATTTCGCCGTAATTGCCGACTTCCTTGAGAATGTTATAGGCCCAGTCCTTGCTGAGGCCCAAACCTTCATGCAGGTTACCCTCGGCACCGAGCAAACGGCGTACGGAGGCGTTGGTCGATTTGGCCCGCATTTCATCGACATTGGCCTTGTTGATGCCAAGTTCCTCGGCGCCGATCAAGGCATAAACCGTCCATCTGACAATGTTGAACCATTGAGGGTCGCCCTGCCGCACAGCCGGAGCCAGAGGCTCCTTGGAGATGGTTTCAGGGAGCACAATATGGTCACCTGGATTGGGGAACGCCGCCTTGTTTGAGGCCAGCCCCGACTTGTCATTGGTCAGCGCGTCGCAACCACCTTGAAGATAAGTATCGTTGCGGACGTTCTGGTCCTCGAAGGTAACCGGCTTGATATTCAGATTATTGACCCGGCTGAAATCGGCCAAATTCAATTCGGTCGTGGTGCCGGTCAACACGCATACCGTGGCGCCCTTGAGATCATGCGCACTGGTGATGCCGCTACTCTTGGGCACCATGAAACCCTGACCGTCGTAAAAATTGACGGCCGTGAAGTCAAGACCGAGTTGGGTGTCGCGAAGCAAGGTCCAGGTGGCTGTCCGCGACAGAAGATCGGACTCGCCATTGGCCAATGCCGTGAAGCGAACCTGACTGCTGACCGATTGAATTTCCAGCTTCTTCTTGCTTCCGAAGATGGCGGCGGCAACGGCTTGGCAAATCGAAACGTCGCTGCCATACCATTCGCCACTGGCATCCAGGTTATAGAAACCCGGCGATGGCTGGCCAACCTGACAGCGCAGATGGCCGCGTTCCTTCACGATCTCGAGTGTGGTTTTCGCCGAAGCGACGGTCGCTCCGGCAAAGGCCATAGCGGCAATTGCACTAACCGCTGCTACCGACGCGGTGAATAACGTTGATTTCATTTTGTTATCTCCCTGTTGACTTCATGCAGCAATGTACAAGGATAAGCCTCGGCCATGCGGCATCTCGACGCACGTTAGCCGTTCATTTTCCATATCGCAAGACTTGGGGAAAAGAATGTCAGTAGCGAATGATATGTCCGGATTTTGTAGCAGACGATATGTCCGGTCTTTGGAAGCGTTCCAAGGGCTT
>JAQBYC010000047.1 GCA_027623205.1 Pseudomonadota bacterium
GGAACGCTTCCAAAGACCGGACATATCGTCTGCTACAAAATCCGGACATATCATTCGCTACTGACAATATTCAGCCTTAAGGCTTGCTTTGACGCCGCGAGGGTCATATATAGTGAGTTAAGAAATAGCCTAGCGATCAGCGGGCGGTAACAAAGGTGGGCCAGCGGCCCGCCTTTTGCATTTTTGGGCTAAACGTTTCCCTTTCGATCAAGATCGAATTGATCAAGTTCGAATTGGCCGAGAACGGATTGAATGAGAGCGGACGGTGCCGGCAACAAACCATCAACTGGGCGAGGTAGAGCGCTTGATAGGGCCTTCGGTCGAGGCCATGGGGTTTCGTTTGGTTCGTTTGAGTCTGACTGGGGATGGATCGCAACCGACCCTGCAGGTGATGGCGGAACCGCTGGATTGCAGCGAAATGAACGTGGACCAATGCGCTCGGTTAAGCCGCGCCATATCAGCCATTCTGGATGTTGAAGACCCGATCCCCACTGCCTATTTGTTGGAGGTCAGCTCACCCGGCGTTGACCGGCCCCTGGTTCGCTCGGAAGACTTCGAACGCTACGCCAATTCCCAGGTCCGGATTGAAGCAGGCACCCCGATTGATGGCCGCCGCCGCTTCGTTGGCCGCTTGCTAGGCTTGTGTGATGGCAGCGTTAACATCGCCGTTACAGACAGCGATGAGAGTGTAAAAGAGTTTGCAATCCCATTCGAAGCCATCATACGCGCGAAATTGATGCTGACCGATGAATTAATCCAAGACACCTTGAAGAAGAGAAAAAGCTAATGGCCGATACACAACCAGTCGTAGGCGCCAACCGTTTGGAGCTGTTGCAAATTGCTGACGCGGTCGCGCGGGAAAAGGCGATTGATGCGGAAATTGTCGTCAAGGCGATGGAAGAGGCAATCCAAAAGGCGGCCCGATCCAAATACGGCGTAGAAAACGAAATCCGCGCCGAGATTGACCGCAAAACCGGAAACATCGGCCTGTCCCGGCTGTTGGATGTGGTCGACGCGGTGGAAAACCCTGCCACGGAAATCCTGTTGTCCGAGGCTTTGGGCCGTAATCCGGATGCCAGGGTTGGTGATCTAATCTCGGAGGCCTTGCCGCCTATGGATTTCGGCCGCATCGCAACGCAGACCGCCAAGCAGGTGATCGTGCAAAAGGTGCGGGAGGCCGAGCGGGAACGGCAATACGAGGAATACAAGGACCGCATCGCCGAGGTGGTCAATGGTGTCGTCAAGCGCGTCGAATATGGCAATGTGTTGGTCGATCTCGGCCGGGCCGAAGCCATTGTTCGCCGGGATGAGACGTTGCCGCGAGAAAGCCTGCGTCAAGGCGACCGAATTCGCGCCTATATTTATGATGTGCGCCACGAACAGCGTGGCCCGCAAATCTTCCTTTCCCGCACCCATCCGCAGTTTATGGCGAAATTGTTTACCCAGGAAGTGCCGGAAATTTATGATGGCATCATCGAGATCAAAGCCGTTGCGCGGGATCCGGGCAGTCGGGCCAAAATTGCCGTGGTGTCAAACGATTCCAGTATTGATCCGGTCGGCGCCTGTGTCGGTATGCGAGGCAGCCGGGTTCAGGCCGTGGTCAACGAACTGCAGGGCGAGAAAATCGACATCATTCAGTGGTTGCCTGATCCGGCGGCTTTCCTTGTCAAAGCTTTGGCGCCGGCAGATGTTGTGAAGGTGGTGATGGACGAGGAAGCGCGGAAATTCGAAGTTGTGGTGCCGGACGATATGTTAAGTCTGGCAATCGGCCGGCGCGGCCAGAACGTTCGCTTGGCCTCGCAATTGACTGGCTGGGAAATCGATATTCTGACTGAAGAGGAAGAATCGGATCGCCGTCAGGAAGAGTTGCGCCAGCGTAGCGAATTGTTCATGGAGGCGCTTGTCATTGATGAAATGATGGCGCAACTGCTGGCCACCGAAGGGTTCAATTCGGTGGAGGAAGTGGCCTTCGTAGAAGAGGATGAATTGGCCATGCTGGAAGGGTTCGACAAAGATCTGGCAGCGGCCTTGCAACAACGGGCCAACGACTACCTGAACGCCCGGGATGCGCAATTCGACCAACAGCGTGCGGAACTTGGCGTTACGGAGGAATTGGCGGCGATTGCCGGGCTGACGCCCGGCATGTTAGTGAAACTTGGGGAAAATGGCATCAAGGAACTGGATGATTTCGCCGAACTGGCAACGGACGAGTTGGTCGATCCCGGTGATGGTCTGTTGCGAGAATTCGAGCTGGATGAAGAGACTGCCGCGGCCATGATCATGGCGGCACGGGCCCATTGGTTCGAGGATGAAGACCAATCCGAGGGCGTCAGCGAAAAAACCGGGGATCCCGACCAAGTTGCCGGCGACGACAAGGCCTGAAGGCTACGGTAATGGACAGGGCAATGGCAATGGTTGGCGCAGCGGGGCCGGCGAAGACGATACCCGAACGTCGTTGCATTGCCACCGGAAAAGTGCTGCCGACGGACGGCTTGTTGCGTTTTGTTGTCGGACCCGAGGGTAACCTCGTCGCCGATCTGGGCCGGGAGTTGCCGGGCCGTGGCATCTGGGTCAGTGGACGCCGGGAACTGTTGGAACAAGCGATGAAAAAACGCCTGTTCATGCGCGCTGCCAAGGCTGCGGTGCTGGTAGCCGAGGATCTGCCGGATCGCGTCGAAATGGCCATGCGGCAGCGTTGCCTGGCACTGTTGGGCTTGGCGAGGAGGGCCGGTCAGTTGACGTTGGGTTACGAAAAAGTAAGGACGGCGTTGGCTTCCGATCGAACAGCCATCGTTATTGCGGCCCATGATGGGTCGCTCAAGGGCCGAAAAAAGTTGTTGAGCGGGACTGCAGTCGGTATTGGCGACGGTGCCGACTTGGAACGCCTTGTTATTGACCTGTTCACGATAGATGAATTGAGTTTGGCATTGGGTCGTGAAAATGTGGTACATGCTGCCCTGCGGGCTGGCGGCTTGGCAGATCGTTTCGTGTGCGAATGCCACCGGTTGGCGGATTTTCGCCGCTAAAGTAGTTCGGCTAGCATGGAGCAAGCCGTAGGTGCTTGTTGCGCGTAAGAGCAATTTTCAATCAATTGGATTCGCTTTAGCGAACGCAAGTGATTGGTTCAATTGCTCTTTTCTTAAGAGTCCGAGCATGTTTAGAAGAAACATGCTCTAGTGCGTTGTTGACCGTGAATACTGATCAATGTGTTGATCGCGTGGTTGGCAACCGCCTGAAAAGAGATAGGACAAGACGACGTGAGTGATTCGGGTGAGAAGAAAACCCTGAGCCTGGGAGGTGGCGAACGCCTTGGCCTGCGCAAACCGGGCGAAGGTGGCGCGACCCCATCGCGTGGGGGTATGGGCGGAGGCCGCAATACCGTTAAAGTCGAAGTGCGGCGCCGGCGTGCGCCTGCGCGTGCCGGCAAATCCACCGCGACTGAGGCTGCCGGTACATCCAGCCCGGCAGCGACGGGCCAGGCAGCTGCGAAATCAGCGGCTGATACTGCCTCCACCAGACGCGCTGCGGCGCCGCGGCAAGAGGCGCCGGCGCCGGTCGATGCGGGAACCGGACGTACCCGTCATGTTCTGCGTACGTTGTCCAGCGAAGAGAAATCGGCCCGCTCCCATGCGCTGGAAAACGCCCAGGCGGCCGACGAAGCGGCCCGTGCCAGGGCCGAGGAAAATGCCTGCCGTCAAGCCGGCGAAGCGGCTCGCTTGGCGAGCGAGCGCGAGGCCGGCGAAATGCGGCGTTCCGAAGAGGATGCCCGAAAGCTGGCGGAGGAGGATGCTCGCCGCAAGGCCGAGGAAGAGGCTGCCCGCAAGTTGCAGGAGAACGAGGCCAAGACCAATGCCGAAGCCGCCGGGCCTGGCGACGCTGTCGTCCGGGGTGCGCCGCAGAGACCTGAAGATAAGGACGGTGCGGGCCGCCGCACCGAGCGTCGGCCAATCGAACGGCCCAAACCGCAACCGCGTGCGCGCAATGAGCCACGGCGCCGGGCGGGCCGGATCACGGTTACGGAAGCGTTGGCGGATCGGGAGGAACGGGTTCGCAGTCTTGCTTCCATAAAGCGGGAACGGGAGCGTAGGAAACAGTTGGCCGCCGAAAGCGGTGAAGGCCAGCGCAAAATTTTGCGCGAAGTGGTGGTGCCCGAAACCATCACAGTGCAGGAACTGGCCAATCGCATGGCCGAACGCGGCGTCGATGTGGTGCGTTCGCTCATGGGCTTGGGTGTTATGGCTACGGTCAATCAAACCATTGATGCCGACACGGCGGAATTGGTGGTGGCGGAATTTGGCCACAAGTTGCGCCGGGTGTCGGAATCCGATGTTGAGATCGGCTTGAAAGGCGATCTCGACGAGCAAGGCGATCTGATAATACGGCCGCCGGTGGTCACGGTCATGGGCCATGTTGATCATGGCAAGACCTCGTTACTGGACGCCATTCGGGAAAGTGACGTGGCGGCGGGTGAAGCGGGCGGCATTACCCAGCATATCGGCGCCTATCAGGTAACGACGCCAACCGGGAGCAAAATTACCTTTATCGATACACCGGGCCATGCCGCCTTTACGGCCATGCGGGCGCGCGGCGCCAAAGTGACCGATATCGTGGTTCTGGTCGTGGCCGCCGATGATGGGGTCATGCCGCAAACCATCGAGGCCATCAACCACGCCAAGGCGGCGAATGTCCCCCTAATCGTTGCCGTCAACAAGATGGACCTGCCTGACGCCAATCCCAACAAAGTGAAGCAGGCGTTGCTGCAGTACGAAGTCGTGCCAGAGGAAATGGGCGGCGATGTCCAGGTCGTTGAGGTCTCCGCCACAAAAAAAATGAACCTGGACGGGCTGGAAGAAATCATACAACTACGGGCGGAACTGTTGGAATTGCAGGCCAATCCAAACCGCCCCGCCGACGGCGTGGTGATCGAGGCGGAGTTGGATCGCGGCCGCGGCACCGTGGCCACACTGCTGGTTCAACGCGGCACTCTGTCCGTGGGCGATATATTTGTCGCCGGGCCGCAATGGGGCCGGGTGCGGGCTTTGCAGGATCATCACGGCAACGATGTGGAAACGGCGGGCCCGTCCATGCCGGTCGTGGTTCTGGGTCTGAATGGCACCCCCGCCGCCGGTGACGAATTCAACGTGGTGGAGACCGAAGGGCGGGCCCGGGAAGTCGCTGAATACCGCCAGCGCGTGGAGCAGGAACGCCGTGCCGTCGCAGGTGCGCGAGGCAGCCTGGAAGAGATGTTCAGCAATTTACAGGACAGCGATAGGAAGGAATTCCCGCTGGTCTTGAAGGCCGATGTGCGTGGTTCACTGGAAGCGATCACATCGGCGGTAGAGAATCTCGGCAATGACGAGGTTTCGGCCCGGATGCTTCACGGCGGCGCCGGTGCCATTACCGAATCCGATATTGATCTGGCTCGGGCATCCAATGCCGTGGTCATCGGTTTCAACGTACGTGCCAATCCGCAGGCGCGGGAAATGGCCCGTCAGGAAAATGTGGAAATTCGCTATTATTCGATTATCTATGAACTGGTCGATGACCTGCGTAAGGCCATGAGCGGTCTGCTGAAGCCGGAAATGCGGGAGACCATTATTGGCGCCGCCGATGTGATGGAAGTCTTCAATATTTCCAAACTTGGCAAAATTGCCGGCTGTCAGGTCAGAACCGGGTCGGCTCGGCGTCAGGCCCGCGTCCGCCTGTTGCGGGACAATGTGGTTATCCACACCGGCGGCCTGAAATCCCTGAAACGTTTCAAGGACGACGCCAACGAGGTGCGCGAGGGCAACGAATGCGGCGTTGCGTTGGAGAACTATCAGGATATGCAGGCCGGTGATCAGCTTGAGTTTTTCGAGGTAGAGGAAATTGAGCGCTCGCTTTAGGGCGGCGCCACTTGAGCAGATCATTTTGGCATCCGACAATGGCAATCCGTAAGGCAGGATAATGGCAAGTCAACCCGAGTCCGGAAAACGGGCGCGTGGTCCTTCGCAGCGCCAATTGCGTGCCGGTGAATTGATCCGGCATGCGGTAGCGGAGGTCCTGACCCGCGAAGAGATACATCACGAAGATCTGACCGGCGTCGCGGTAACGATCACCGAGGTCAGCATGAGCCCGGATCTGCGACAGGCCACCTGTTTCATCATGCCACTGGGCGGCAAGGATACCGATAAGGTATTGGCTGCTTTGCATCGTACGGGGCCATGGTTGAGCGGCCAGGTGG
Source organism: Pseudomonadota bacterium (assembly GCA_027623205.1). GTDB lineage: Bacteria > Pseudomonadota > Alphaproteobacteria. Next base: position 6,224 of record JAQBYC010000047.1, read on the forward strand.
CTGGGCGCGTGCGGTTGAAATTCGCCCCACGGTTGCGCTTCCAGATCGATCAAAGTTTCGACAATGCGGATCATATTGGGCAATTGCTGCAGCGTAGCGATGTCGCCCGGGATTTGGCTCCAGACTCGACGACAGGCCTGCTCTCGGAGCCGGATGACGGTGCCAATGGGGCGTAAGCGGCACGGCCGGCCGGTACACGGCTGGTTCATATTTGATAAGCCCCTGGGCATGACTTCGACCCAGGCCGTGGCCAAGGTGCGGCGCAGCTTCGATGCCGCCAAGGCCGGCCATGCGGGCACGTTGGATCCCTTGGCCAGCGGTGTTCTGCCTATTGCGCTGGGTGAGGCGACCAAGGTCGTGGCGAGGGCCATGGACGGGGCTAAATCCTATCAATTCACGATCCGCTGGGGAGAAGAGCGGGACACCGATGATGCCGAGGGCAAAGTTATCGGCCGCAACGGCGATCGTCCGTCCGCAGCTCAGATCGAAGCCATATTAGCGCAATTCATTGGCGAGATCGAACAGGTGCCACCGGCCTTTTCGGCCATCAAAGTGGATGGCGCCCGGGCCTATGATCTTGCCCGCGGCGGCGAAGCGCCGACCCTGGCCGCGCGCCTTATCCGGATCGACGAATTAGGCCTGTGTGAATGTCCCGACCCCGACCACGCCGTGCTGAAAATGATCTGCGGCAAGGGCGCCTATGTGCGTGGCTTGGCGCGGGATATGGGTCGTGTGCTGGGTTGCCTGGGCCATGTCAGCGAACTGCGCCGCAATCGGGTCGGACACTTTGATGAAAGTATGGCGATTTCGCTGGATAAACTTGATGGCATGGGGCATAAGGAGGCGCTCGACGGCCTGCTTTTGCCGGTCGAGGCTGCGCTGGCCGACATCCCGGCGCTGGCCGTGACTGGTCCGGAGGCTGAACGTCTACGTTTTGGACAAGCCATTCGGGTTCCGCATAGCGTCGAGGGAACCGTGTACGCGACGACCGACGGCAGGCCGGTAGCACTGGCTGAAATTCATGCTGGCGAAGTCCGGCCGATTCGTGTTTTTAATATGTAAGACATTGTTTTAAATAGGAGATTTCGATGTCGATTACGGCAGAACGCAAGACCGAATTGATTGGTGAATTCAAGCAAACAACTAACGACACCGGGTCACCAGAAGTGCAAGTGGCAATCCTGACCAGCCGGATCGTGACCTTGACCGATCATTTCAAGGAACACAAAAAAGACAACCATTCCCGACGTGGCCTGCTGAAAATGGTCAGCCGACGGCGGCGGTTGTTGGATTATCTGAAGCGTAAAGATCAGACGCGTTATGATGCCCTGATCAAGCGGTTGGGCCTGCGCCGCTAGTCCGATCGGCGGTGGCCAATCAAGGTTATTCAAAATAGGCCCCTGCGGGCCCTCTGGGCCCTGCGGATCCCGGTTCCATGGCAGCCGGGAGAAAACATTGGCCATAAACCATTCGGGATTATGGCAAAATCAAATCGAACGTAAGCGAAGCCATGTTTTACCCGGCGATGGCGTCGGATTAAGTATGAATACATGGCAGGCGAGAAAGAGAGAACGAGATGTTTAATATTCATCGTAAGGAAATCATGTGGGGCGGGCGCAAGCTGGTTCTGGAAACCGGCCGCGTGGCGCGCCAGGCCCATGGGGCCGTGCTTGTCACCTATGACGAAACCACTGTGCTGTGCGCCGCCACTGCGTCACCCGAGTCGCGCGCGGGCATCGATTTCTTCCCGCTGACCGTAAATTATGTCGAGAAAACTTATGCCGCCGGCAAAATCCCAGGCGGCTTTTTCAAGCGTGAAGGGCGTCCTTCGGAAAAGGAGACCCTGGTCTCGCGCCTAATTGACCGGCCAATCCGGCCCCTGTTCGTGGATGGTTTCCGCAACGAAACTCAGGTTATCTGCACTACTGTCAGCCATGATCTGGAAAACGATCCTGATATCGCCGCCTTGGTGGGCGCATCCGCCGCGCTGACAATTTCGGGTCTTCCCTTCATGGGGCCGATCGCAGGCGCCCGGGTCGGCTATATCGACGGTGAATACGTTTTGAACCCGCGTCTGGACGAAATGGAAAACACCAAATTGGATATGGTTGTGGCCGGCACCGCGGATGCGGTGATGATGGTGGAATCGGAAGCCAGCCAATTGTCCGAGGAAGTCATGCTGGGCGCCGTGATGTTTGCTCACCGGGAAATGCAGCCGGTAATCCAGGCTATCATTGAACTGGCGGAAGTCGCCGCCAAGGAACCCTGGGATCTGGCGCCGCCTGAGGATCATTCCGTCCTGGAAGGCCGGATCGCCGATTTGATCGGCGCGGACGTGCGCGCCGCCTATGGCGAGCCTGTGAAGCAGTCCCGGACCAAAATGCTGGCGGATGCCAGGGCCAAGGCCATGGCAGGCTTGGCCGACGACCCCGATGCCGGGGCTATTGGCGGGGCGATCAAGAAGCTGGAAAAGAGCATCGTGCGCGGCCAGATTTTGGAGTCCGGGCGACGGATTGACGGCCGCGATACCCGCACGGTGCGGCAGATCGAAAGCCAGGTTGGCGTGCTGCCCCGCACACATGGCGCGGCATTGTTCACCCGTGGCGAGACCCAGGCCTTGGTGGTGACCACCCTGGGCACCGGAGACGACGAGCAGATCATGGATGCTTTGTCAGGTTCCTACCGTCAGCACTTCATGCTGCACTACAACTTTCCACCCTATTCCGTGGGCGAGGCCGGTCGTTTTGGTTTTACGGGTAGGCGCGAGATCGGCCATGGCAAGCTGGCCTGGCGGGCTATGCATGCGGTGATGCCGGATAAGGAGGAATTCCCCTATACCATTCGTATCGTGTCCGAGATTACCGAATCCAATGGTTCGTCCTCCATGGCCTCGGTTTGTGGTTCCTCGCTATCGTTGATGGACGCCGGGGTGCCTTTGAAAGCCGCTGTCTCCGGTATCGCCATGGGCCTGATCCTGGAAGGCGACCGCTACGCCATCCTATCGGATATTCTCGGCGATGAAGATCACCTGGGCGATATGGATTTCAAGGTCGCCGGCACTGAAAACGGCATTACCTCGCTACAGATGGATATCAAGGTGGCCGGTATTACCGAGGAGATCATGCGCGATGCGCTGGCCCAGGCCCGTGAGGGCCGTAATCATATCCTCAACGAAATGGGCAAGGCCTTGGGCGAACATCGTGGGGAGTTGCGTGACAGCGCGCCGAAGATCCACCTGATGAAAGTACCTGTCGACAAGATCCGCGAAATCATCGGGACGGGCGGCAAGATTATTCGTCAGATTACCGAGGAAACCGGCGCCAAGATCGACATCTCAGACGATGGATCAGTGCGGGTGTCCTCACCCAATCAGGAGAGCATCGATCAGGCCACGAACTGGATCACCGGCATCATCGCGGAGCCGGAGATCGGCGTGATTTATAGGGGCAAGGTGGTCAAGGTCGTCGATTTCGGGGCCTTCGTGAACTTTATGGGCGCCCGGGACGGCCTGTGTCACATCTCGGAACTGGCACCCCACCGGGTCAAGACCGTGGGTGATATCTGCAATGAAGGTGATCAGGTCTATGTTAAATGCTTGGCCATTGATGACCGCGGCAAGGTTCGTTTGTCCATGAAAATGGTCAACCAGGAAACCGGCAAGGAAATCGTGCAAGAAGAAGCCACCGCCGGCTAAGCGGTTAACTGCACGACCCTTTGTGGACATCGAGAATGAATTTGCCCCGCCTTCTATTGCAGAAGGTGGGGCCTTTATTTTGCCGATTGTCATCGCGCCGTGGCGCCCCTCACTCCGCAGGACGTATAAATGTCCGGTCATCTCGCGCGCCGTCGATCGGTGACGGGACCGGGGAGCGTGTGGAGGGTAGGCAAATCCCGAAGCAGGTCTTAAATTACCCGCTTTTCATGCAGTTGGGCGATCGTTGCGTCGTCATAGCCCAGATCGCGCATGATTTCGTCAGTATGCTCGCCCAGGGTCGGCGCGCGCATGCGGATGTTCGCCGGGGTTTTGGACATACGTATGTGCAGTTTGGCCACGGGCGCCGGGCCAGGGGTGCCGGGGTAATCCACGTCTTGCAAAAAATCCCCGCCTAAAACCTGCGGGTCGGTCAGAGTATCCGCCGGTTTGTAAATATGGCCGGTGGGGATGCGTGCTTCGGACAGGATCGCGATGGCTTCCTCGCGTGTTTTATCTTCGCACCATTGCTGCATACGCTCGGATATCTCGACGCCGTTGTTGCCACGAGCCAAGTCATCCTTGAATTTCGGATCGTCAAGCCAATAATCATCGCCCATCAGGCGGGCCCATCGTTCATAAAGCGGTTGACCGACGACTTGCACGATCAACCAATCATCCTTGCATTTAAAGGCATCCACCGGCCCGGCGGTCTGCCCCCGGTTGCCGGAGCCAACCCGGTCAGCCTGGATCAAGGCTTGTTCGATCAGTGCGCCATTGTTGAACAATAACGCGGTGCCCAGCAGGCTACCTTCTACCCGCTGCCCCTCGCCGGTTGCCTTCCGGTGCAGTAGTGCGGACAGGGTGCCGATGGTGGCGGCCGAGGCGGTCCCGAAATCGACCCATGGGGTGTGCGCCTTCATGGGTTCATCCGCATGCCCCGACAGATGCATCATGCCCGACATCGCCGCCGCGACGCCGTCAAACCCAACCCGGTCCTTGTAGGGACCGACAGAACTAAATGCGGAGACGGTGGTCAGGATAATGTCCTCCTTCACCGCGCACAGACTGTCATAATCCAGGCCCATGGCCGCAAGTGTTTCGGTCGGCAGATTGGCGATCACTACATCCGCCGTCGCCACCAGACGTTTGACGATTTCCCGCCCCTCGGGTTTCATGGGGTTCAAAGTGAAGCCCCGCTTGTTACGGTTGAGGTGCAGGTAACCGGAGCCGACACAGATTTCACCATCCGCGCCCTCGCCAACGGGCGCGGTATAGCGGTCCTCGCTGCCATCGACTTTTTCGATGCGGATCACGTCGGCGCCCAAGTCCCCCAACATCATGCCGCAACAGGGCCCCGCGATATAGCGCCCGAAATCCAATACTCGTATACCATCCAAAACCTGGCTCACCGTCAACTCTCCTTGCAATGAAATAGCCACGCCACTTTCGGCGATCGTCCACCCGCTTCAGAATAGGCCGCGCCCGGTTATTCCGCAACGCGAGCCTTGGCCTATCAAGGCGGCCACGTACTTAACCCAGTTGCGAAAATTAGGAGAGTGCTTTGCGCAGCTTCGCGATGCTGATCGGTTTCTGGTAGGTTTCTACCCGCAAGCCCCTCACTTCCCCCAGGCCGAGCGCCATTTTGCCGTAGTAAGGGTTATACCCGCTGACGACCAATATTCTGGCCTCGCACCCCTGGCCCGCCAGCCATTGCACCAATTCGATGCCTTCGAGATCCGGCATTACCATGTCCAGCACGATGACATCGGGCTTGAACGATGTATAGACGTCCTTGAACATATTGGGATCTGACAATGCTGACACATCATAGCCAATGCCTTCTGCTGTTCGCTTCACGAAATCAGCAAAATCAGGCTCGTCATCTACCACCAGCAAGCGTTTGCCCACTTCAGCCATGTCCTACCCCGGGGCGTTGCATTCGTCAAAATTCACCCTAAACGCCTAAATACCAACCGCAATGACTTTTTTTGTCAAAAGTACTAATAAACCGTTATTCGGCTGCCGCGCGGTCGGCGAAAGCCTGGGGCCAAAGCGAGGGTCGGCTACGTAGATACTGCGGCGGATAAGGGATCTCTACCCCCAGATCTTCCGCTGCGTGCCAAGCCCAGTGTGGATCGAATAACATACCACGCGCCAAGGCCACCAAATCAGCCTGGCCACCGGCGACGATAGCCTCGGCTTGTCGGCCGTCGGTGATCATGCCCACCGTCATGGTTGGGATCTCCGCTTCGTTGCGCACCTGCTCGGACAGATGAACCTGATAGCCGGGGCCAAGGGGAATGTCCTGCCGCGGATCCAAACCGCCAGAGGAGACATCCATGAAATCACAGCCCAGTGCCTTCAGTTCCCGTGCGAAGATTACCGTTTCGTGCACGGTCCAGCCGCCTTCGACCCAGTCCGTGGCGGAAATTCGGACGCCCAGGGGGCGGTCTTCCGGCCAGACCGCGCGCACGGCGGCAAAAATTTCCAAGGGAAACCTCATCCGTCCATCTAAATCGCCGCCGTATCCGTCGTTGCGTTGATTGGCGATGGGCGAGAGGAATTGATGCAACAGATAGCCATGGGCGGCATGCAATTCCGCCAAGGCGTAACCGGCCCGCGCCGCCCGTTCGGCCGCGGCCACGAACTGTGCCTTGATCGTGCCAAGACCGCCAACGTCGAGGGCCAGTGGCAGGTTCCAACCCTCGGCGTAGGCCAGGGCCGATGGCGCCACGGTCTGCCAGCCATCGACTTCGTCCGCACTTATCGCCTGGCGGCCGCTGCCGGGGGCGCCGGTCGAGGCCTTGCGTCCGGCATGGGCCAACTGCACACCAATCTGGCCGGTACCGTGTCGCTGACAGAAATTGATAATTCGCTTGATGGCCGCCTCATTGTCGTCCGAATAGAGGCCCAGGCACTGTGGACTGATCCGGCCATCGGGCGAAACTCCGGTTGCCTCGGCTATGACCAGGCCGGCGCCGCCGGTGCATAGTTGACCCAAATGCATCAAATGCCAGTCCTGCGCCGTGCCGTCATGGGCGCTATATTGACACATAGGGGCAACAACAACCCGGTTGCCAAGGGTTAGGCCACGCATGGAGATGGGGGAAAACAGCTTCGATCGTATTTGCTTCTACTCACCAATTTTTGGAACGCTCGTCCAGCTTATACAGCAAATTTACGGCACCAACAGGGCCATGCCATCCCGGTTTGGATCGGCGCCGCCGCGCCATTGTCCATCGTCAATGCGGATGGCGTGCACCGATGCGAAGGGGTAGCTGTGGGCATTGCGGACGATCTCGTAGCCCTGCGCGGCCAGCTGGTCGGTTACCGTTCGAGGGATGCGGTTGGACACATCAATGGGATCGGAGGTAGCGGAAAAGCGCGGCGCCGATACCGCTTCCAATGGCGACATATCAAACTCCAATACGTTCAGAATACCCTGTAACACCCCCATGGCAATCTGGGTGCCGCCAGGCGCGCCGATCACCAGGACCGGTTCGCCATCCCGCAAAACAATCGTCGGACAGAGGGAGGAAAAGCGCCCCTTGCCGGGTGCCAGGGAACCCGCCCGCCCTGGCCGTGGATCGAACACGCCCATGCAGCCATTGTACATAAAGCCCAGACCGTCCGTGATGACGCCCGAGGGCATGCCCAGTGAATGGGTCATGGAAACCGCATTGCCGCCCCCATCGATGACGCAGATTTGGGTCGTGTTAAGGGATTCCCTAAAGCCCCGCAATCTTTCCACATGGGCCACTTCACCGTGTTCTATGGCGGCCGCCTGCTCTCTGCCATAGGCCTTCGAAGTGAGGCGTTCCAACGGGACGTCGACGAAATTCGGATCGCCGACAAAGTTGTCCTTGTCCGAGGTTGCTCGCTTCATGGCTTCGGCGATCACCCGGATATAGTCGGCGGAATTATGGCCCATGGCGGCCAGGTCAAAACACTCAAGAACATTTAGTATTTGCAGTAACATGATGCCGCCGCCCGGTGGCTGATTGGTGGCGATTTGATGGCCGCGGTAGGTGCCTAGCAAAGGGGCGAGGTGAGAGGTGCGGTATTCGGCTAGATCTCGCGCTGACAGCAGGCCGCCATTAGCCACCATGTCGGCGGCGATGGTGGCGGCGATCTCGCCCGTATAAAAATCTTCAGCTCCCACCTCGGCGATGCGGCGCAAAGTCTGGCCCAGGTCCCGGTTGATCAGCATCTCGCCCGTCTTGCGCAGGCTTCCGTCTTCGTGGAAGTAAATCTTGCGTCCCGATGGCGTCAAACGCAGACGCTCCACCGAGACCACCCGGCCGGAGCCGTCATCTTCCGTCCAGAATGCATACATAGAGGGCCGGATCACGCTACCAGTCTCGGCGATTTTGATGGCCGGGGCGACGACTTCCGTCCAAGGCAACTTACCCCAGGCGATTTGTGCCTCTGAATAGGCCTTCAGGCTGCCGGGCACGGTGATGGACTGGTAACCCATGTCGTTGACATGGCCCTTGAGAATGAAGCCAAAGCCATCGCGTGTTTCGCCCTCGATCAGATGCTGCCACATGTCGGGCCGCACGGCCGCCGGCGCACGGCCATGAAAATCAATACACCGGTGGACATCGCGTTCGGGAAGATAGACCTGCAAACTGCCAAAACCGGCGATGCCGCACATCTGCGGGTCAACCACCCCCTGCACCAAGGCACAGGCCATGGCCGCATCGACGGCGTTGCCACCCTGTTCCAGGACGATAGCCCCGGCTTCCACCGCCTCCGGTTGCGGCGCGACGATCATACCTTTTGCCATGTTCGATAGGTTTCCTGTTTCCTGAAACTTGGTTTTCAGCAGGGCGACTGGACGCGACCGCCGCTCTGCTCCACATTGTCATGCGATATGATAAAGCCGCATCATGACATCGATGCCGCAGGGAAGGCCAGGGGCTTTCCTTTCCGCTATCGCGTGGGTATGCGCATGGCCCTGATGGGTGGCTTTGGCGGTTTGGTTCTGTTGGCCGTCGTCGTTGTATTGCTTTTGGGTCTGTGGAGCGCACGGGAGAATACGGTTTCGCTAACCCGCAAATTGGCTGATGCGGCGCTGAACGATGTCCAAGGCGCTATCGCTCAACGTCTGCGCCCGGCCGAAGAAGCGGTGGAACACCTTGGCCGCCGGATCGAAAATGGCCAGATCAAAATTGCCATCCCTGCTGATTTGCCACAGGCCCTGGCGTCCGCCCTGGCCGGCATGCCTCAGGTTGGCGCCTTGTTGTTTCTGGATCAACAGGGCCAGGGCTTGCAGGCAATACGCGAAGACGACGGCGTTGACGTCACGGTGGCGCGGTTCGGCGGTTCGCCTGAGATCATGCGCCAAATTGCCCTATCGCGATCCCGTCATGGGGTCCATTGGGGCAAGGTTCTGCGTGCGCCGGATGCAGGCTACACCGTAATGAATGTGCGCCGTCCGGTATGGGTGAGGGGTGAATTTATTGGCGTTCTGGTGGCATCCGTCAGTGTGTCGCAACTCTCGACCATGCTGTCCGAGGCGTCCTTGGCCATCGGTGGCGAAGTCTTCGTGTTGTATGACAAAGCATTTGTCTTGGCCCATCGACGCTTGGCAAATGGTTTTAAGGGAGCCTCGCAGGAACAGCCCTTGCCTTCGGTTGACGCCTTCGGAGACCCGGTTCTGCAGGCTTATCTGCACCCGGAACTGGGCCCCGAATACGGCGGCCGTATGTCCCGCGATATGGGTATACAAATTGTCGGCACTGCGGAAGGCGAGACCTATCCCTTGATTGCACGGCATTTGAACTGGTTTGGCGAAGTGCCGTGGGAAATCGGCGTCTATTTCCGCAACGATGATGTGGCGGCGGAATTTAGGCGTGTCATGTGGGCCGGGTTCGCTGGGTTGATTGCCTTGCTGCTGGCGCTTTTGCTGGCCTGGGCCCTCTCCAAACATATTAGCCAGCCGTTGAAGGATCTGGATCGGGCCGCCAGGCGGGTGCGCGACCTGTCCCTGGATGACCTTCCCGCCCTGCCGGCCAGCCGTATCAGGGAAATAAACGACGCAGGGCAGGCCTTCAACGCCATGGTGACCTCGCTTCGCTGGTTCGAAACCTATGTGCCGCGCAGCCTGGTCCGCAGCCTGATGCGCCAGGGTGAAGGGGCGCTGAATCGTTCCGTGCAACGGGAGGTGACGGTGATGTTCACCGATATCGTTGGGTTCACCGCCGCCTCTGAAAAATTGGGAGCAGAAGAAACGGCTGAATTGCTGAACGCTCATTTCCGCGAAGTGGGCGCCTGCATAGAAGCTTACGGCGGCACCATCGATAAGTATATCGGTGATGCCGTGATGGCTTTCTGGGGGGCACCAGAGGCGCAACCGGATCATGCGGTCCGCGCTTGCCAAGCGGCGCTTGCCATCCGGGCGGCGGTGGAGGCGGGGAATAAACGCAGCGAAGGCTCGGACGAAACTGCTCTGGCCTTGCGCATTGGCGTGCACACGGGTCCCGCTATTGTCGGTAATATTGGCGCGCCCCAGCGCATGAACTACACCATCGTAGGCGATAGCGTAAATATCAGCCACCGGCTGGAAGAACTGGGCCGTACGCTGCCCGATCCGACCTCGCCGGTCACTATCATCCTGTCGCAGGCAACCCATGATGCCGCTCGCATCCAGGGTGCCGAGGATCTCGGCCCGCAGGATATCAGAGGCCGCCGGGTATCTTTGACAGTCTATCGATTTTGAACACTTTTGATCGCCTGGGGCGCCTGACCTGGCGGTTTCCTGGCGGGTGCTTTCTCTGCTTTCTTCATCCGTACCATCATGATCAAAGGCAGCGCAGCCAGGGCGGTCAGGGTATAGAAATAGAAGGCATTGATATAGCCGATCATCAGGCCCTGGCGCTGCACTTCGCTGCTGACATGGGCCAGGCTCTGAATAGAGCCCATGCTCCAGGCGCCGGCCACGGATGGCATTTGCCAGGCCTTGGCATAGGGCGTCACCGCCTCCGCCAAATGGCCATAGTTGATTTTGGCACTATGCAGAACAAGGGCAACGCTGATCGAGATGTGGACTGAAGAACCGATATTGCGAAGCAGATGAAAAATTGATGAGCCTTCGGCGAATAACTCCCGCGGCAGGGTGTTAAAGGTCACCAGGGTCAACGGCACCCATAAAAAGCCCGTGCCCAGACCCTGTATGAAGCCGGCCCAGGCCACATCCGAAGTGGTCAGGTTGATGTCGAACTGCGCCATCATCCAGCCGGCGATACCTTGCAGGGTGAAACCGCAGACCAGCCAGATGCGTGGGTCATAACGATTGCCAAAGAACAGGACGGAGAATCCCAGCAAGGTGCCCGCTCCGCGCGCGCCCAACAGCAGGCCAATGATGCTGTCGGGATAGCCGCGCAAATTCTGCAGCAGACCCGGCAGCAAGGTCATGGGTGTAAAATTCAATAGGCCGAACACCAATGTCAGGGCGATACCAAGCACGAAGTTGCGATCCAGGAACAGGCGCGGATTCAAGAACGGCCGCTCGGCGGTAAAAGTATGAACCAAGAAAATATAGAAACAAAGGCCAGCGGCACAGATTTCCAGCACGATTTCGGTTGATTCCAGCCAGCTGTTGCGTTCCCCCCGGTCCAGCAGCAATTGGAAACAGGCAATGGCGACGGACAAGGCAATAAAGCCGGTCCAATCCAGGCGGATGCGCGCCGCCCGAACTCCATCCGCGACAAAGGCCCAGCAGCCCAGCAGCGACGCCATGCCAATGGGCACGATCATGAAGAAAACCCAGCGCCAGCTGTATTCCTCGCTCAAATAGCCGCCGATCGTGGGCGCGATGAGCGGCCCCAGGACAACGCCCATGCCGAATATGGAAGTCGCGGTACCATGTTTGTGCTGCGGGTAGGAGGCCAGGACGATGGATTGCGACAACGGTGCCAGGGGCGCGCCGAACAGTCCTTGGGCAACGCGGAAGAACACCAGCATTTCCAACGACCCGGAAAGACCGCACATCAAGGTAGCCAAGGTAAAAGCGGCGACGCAAAACAGTAAAAGGCGGCGCTGGCCAAAGCGTGCGGTCAGCCAACCGGTCATGGGCGTCGCCACGGCGGTGGCGACGATATTGAATGTAATAACCAGGGCAATTTGATCCTGGGTCGCCGATAGGGCGCCCTGCATCTGTGGCAGGGAGACATTGGCGATGGTCACCGTCAAGGCATACAGCGCTACGGTGGAAGTCAGGGTGAAAAGGATGACCCCCCGCCGTAACGGAGAGATCGTGTTGCCCTCTAGGGATTTTCGATTCAGGTTATCCGCCTTGCCCGCTAACAGCCGAGTTGGCCGGCGAGATCCAGGAAATCCTCAGCGGCAAAGTTGTAGTCGTTTTCGGGGGCCAGGTCGAAGTCCTGGTCGGGTCCATATTCCGTGGGTCGGCAAACAAACGCGGTGCCCAGACCACAGGCGGCGGCGGCCCTCAGGTCACCATTGTGGGCCGCAACCATCAGGCATTCCTCCGGCGCCAGGCCAAGAAACCCGGCCGTCTTCAAATAGGCCTCCGGCTGGGGCTTGTAATGACCCGCGACCTCCGCGCCCAGTATGGCATCCCAGGGCAGACCGGCCCGCTTCGCCATATTCACCATCAATGCCACGTTACCGTTGGATAAGGTGGCCAGGATGTAATCCCGTTTCAATCGGGTCAGTCCGGCAACGGTATCGGGCCAGGGGTTAAGGCGGTGCCAAACCTTATTCCAATGGTCAATCTCCGAGTCCGATAACCCGGATATGGCAAATTCATCCAGCAGTTCCAGCAAGTTTGCACGGTGCAAATCATCCAGCTTGACCCAGCCACTATTGCCTTCGCGTACACGTTGCATGGCTGGTTGATATTTGGCCCGCCAGCCGTCCGCGAAGGCGGCCCAGTCAATATTCAACCCCTGGGCGGCGCCAAATGCCGCACCTTCCGCGATGATGCTGCTACGCCAATCGACGACGGTGCCGAATACATCAAACAACAACGCTTTGAACGCCATGACGTTAACTCCAATCAGGTGCGCAAGGTCAGGCCGCCATCGACCACCAGGCCGTGGCCCGAGACAAAGCCCGCGTCGTCTGAAGCCAGGAACAAGGCGCCGCGCGCGATATCTATGGGTTGGCCCAGGCGCCGCAGGGCGGCCTTCCTAGCCCAGATGCCAGCGATCTTTTCGTCCTCAAAATTTTTACGGGTCAGGCCGGTATAAATAGCGCCGGGCTCGATGTAATTGGCGGTGATGCCGTATTTGCCAAGTTCCAGGGCCAGGGTGCGGGTCATGCCGGCAACCCCGGCTTTCGAGGCGCAATAGGCGATCAGGCCGTAATCCGTCATCCGCGCCATGACCGAGGCTGTGTTGATAATACGGCCCGCCGGCGCCACCTTCAGGTGAGGGATCGCGGCCTGGATCAACAGGAATTGCGCCTTCAGGTTGACATCCAGGGTCAGGTCCCAATTGGCCTCGCTTTGTAGTTCCGCCAACTCGTTGCGCGAGACGCCGGCGTTGTTGAAAACGATATCCAGACGGCCGAAGCGCCCTGTCACCTCTTCAATGATACGCCCCGGTGCGCCTTTATCGGCCACGTTCTGCTCCAATGTCGCAATATTGTCGCGATCCTTATGGGCCTCATTCAATCCTTGGCCGGGCAAATCGACGGCCAGGACATTGGCGCCTTCCGCCGCGAACAAATCGGCTGATGCCCGCCCGATGCCCGATGCCGCGCCGGTTATGACGGCAACCCTATTTTGAAGACGCATGTTGGCTGTTCCCGTTCCATGTCCCTTTATTTGCGAGATGCCGCTACCATAAGACCATTGGCCTGATGGGTCACCCATGATGAATGGCAATAGCGCTAATAGCCGGCGGTCAGGGCGTCCAGGCTGCGCGGATCGGAGGCGCCCAGAAAGCCCAACCCCTCCGGCAGGCGCATGACGGATTGCACGCTGCCGGCGGCCCGGGATATCACTGGGTTGTGGCCGCGCTGGCGCAGCAGGGCCAGGGTATCCGGGCTAAGGCCACGCTCCACGAACAGCTTGTCGGGCAGCCATTGGTGATGCACGCGGGCTGCTGCCGTGGCCTCGGCTATATTCAGGCCGTGATCGATGACATTGATGAGAACCTGCAGCACCATGGTGATGATGCGCGAGCCGCCGGGGCTGCCCGTCGCCAGCAGAGGTTGGCCGTCCTTGAAGACAATGGTCGGGGTCATGGAACTGAGCGGCCGTTTGCCGCCCTGGATCGCGTTGGCTTCGCCGCCGATCAGACCAAAGGCATTAGGCACGCCGGGTTTGGCGGAAAAATCATCCATTTCGTTGTTCAGCAGTATGCCGGTGCCCTTGGCGACGATGCCGGTGCCAAAGCTGAAATTCAAGGTATAGGTATTGCTGACCACATTGCCGGCGCGGTCCATGACAGAAAAATGGGTGGTTTCATTGCTTTCATAAGGGCCCGGATCGCCATGGCTGATCGCCACCGAGGGGCGGGCCCGGCGCCGGTCGATGTTCGCGGCCAGGTTCTGGGCATAGGCCTTGGCGATCAGGCCCTTGCCGGGCACGGGCCAGAAATCGGGATCGCCCAGATGCTGGGCCCGGTCGGCATAGGCCAGCTTCATGGCCTCGACCATCACATGCAGGCTCTCGACGCCATTGTGGCCGAATTTGTCCAAGGGAAAGGTTTCCAACATGTTCAGCATCTGGATCAGATGCAACCCGCCCGATGATGGCGGCGGCATGGAGGCAATGCGATAGCCGCGATAACCGCCCTGGGCGGGCTGGCGCCAGACCGGGCGATAGGCGGCTAGATCGTCCAGGCTGATCAGGCCGCTGTTGCCCGCCATCTCGGCCACGATTGCCTGGGCGGTCTCGCCGGTATAAAAATCCTTGCCCGCGGTGGCGGCGATGCGCGCCAGGCTTTGCCCCAGATCCCTTTGCACCAGGGTTTCGCCAACCTGATAGCGGCTGCCATCCGGTTTGTAGAAAATGGCCGCACTGGCTGGCCATTGCGACAGGCGTTTCCGCCCCTTTTCCAGGCTTCGGGCCAGGCCTGGGGTGACTGTCAGGCCCTTATCCGCTAGCGCGACCGCCGGCGCCATGACCCGTGCCAGGGGTAGGCTGCCATAGCGGCGGTGTGCCTCGATCAAGCCGGCCACCGTGCCCGGCACCCCGATAGACACATGCGAGAAGCGCGCCTTGACCTTGTCCACGTTACCGGCGCTGTCGAGAAAGAGATTCCGATGGGCCTTGACCGGCGCCTTTTCACGATAATCCAGGGCCAAGGTATCCCCGCTGCCGGCGTGATGTAGCAACATAAAGCCGCCACCGCCCAGATTACCCGCGCGGGGCAATGAGACGGCCAGGGTAAAGCCCACGGCCACGGCGGCGTCGATGGCGTTGCCCCCTTGGCGCAGAATGTCCACACCAGCATTGGTGGCGCGGGCCTCCTGGCTGGCCACCATGCCATTGGCGGCAAAAATAGGATGGTGACGGTCCTGGTTGGAGAGAATGGCGGTGCTCTGGGCTTGCCCCGCGTCAACATGAAACCAAATCAGAAACGGCAGCAACAGAAACAAATGGCGGAGAGTCTGCATCACGTCGCCTTTCGGCCGCTGAAAATGGCATGGCCGGCGAGCAGCCAATGGACGTCGACTTCGATAAATCCGGCCTGCTCCAGCCACTTCAACTGCGCCAGCAGAGGCGACGGTTTATCGATGGGGTCGGGATTTGGATCCGCGTAATAGTTCCAGCCGGTCGCCATAAATTGCTGGTAGGGATCTCCTGGCCCCTGGTGCTCCAGGGCCGCTTCACGTGTGCTTTCATCCCAAGTCCAGGTCGCGACCCACTTGGCGGCGGGCGACAGATGTTCGATCAGATCCGCGATTATCAGCCGGCCGCCTGGTTTCAGGGCGTTGTGCATATCGGCATAGAGCTTCTGTTTTTGCCCATCGTCCAGATGATGGACCGCCAACGACGAGACGATAGCCAATGGGTCCGTTGGCACCTGGGGCAGCTTCCGCCAGTCATCGCCGCATAGATCAAACGCCGTGACGCAGGCCCGATCACCGAATGGAGCCAGCCGCGCCGCTGCCGCTCGGCGCATGGCCGCGGATCCATCCAGGGCCAACAACGTGGCCTCTGGCCGCGCCCGCAACAAGGCTTCACTTAACCGTCCCTCGCCACAGCACAGCTCCACATAACCGTCCCCTGCTCCCGCATTTGGCACCAGATCAAGGATGATGCGGATTTGGGTGGCGCGACGGGGCACGAAATACCGGCTCCAATCCATGAAAGTCGTGGAATCGCTTTCCTGCCAGGCCGGTTTCCCGTCGCCATCACCCATGGCGACGTCAGTTGCCGTTGTGGTTGGGGCGCGGGATGCCGATCAGATTGAAGCCGTTGTCCACATTCATCACTTCGCCGGTTACCGCGCTTGACAGATCCGAAAGCAGATACAGGCCGCTATTGCCGATGGCTTCCAGATCCAGGCCATTGGGCAAAGGTGAATGTTCGTTGGCATATTTATGGACGTAGCGGCCATCGGCGATGGCCGCGCCGGCCAGGGTACGCATGGGGCCGGCCGAAATGGCATTGACCCGGACATTATCCTTGCCCAGATCCTCGGCCAGATAACGCACAGAGGTTTCCAGCGCCGCCTTGGCGACGCCCATGACGTTGTAGGACGGCATCACCCGATGAGCGCCCAGGAAGCTCAAGGTCACCATGGCGCCACCATTGGTCATCAGGGCGGATGCGCGGCGGGCCAGATCGGTAAACGAAAAGCACGAGATGGATAAGGTTTGAATAAAATTTTCCCGGCTGGTGTCCACATAACGGCCGCTTAATTCTGCCCGGTCGGAATAGGCAATGGCGTGCACCAGAAAATCCAGACTGCCCCAATGTTCGCTGATGGCAGCAAACAGGGCATCCAGGCTGCCAGAATCCGTCACATCGCAGGGCATCACCAGTTGACAGTCCAATGTAGCCGCCAATGGCTCCACCCGTTTCAGAAAGCTATCGCCCTGATAGGTCAGCGCGAGTTCCGCGCCGGCGCCATGCAGCGCCCTGGCGATGCCATAGGCGATGGAGTGATCATTGGCGATGCCAAGCACCAAGCCGCGCTTACCAGCCATGAGTTGATTTCTAGCAGCTTCCGTCATGCGCTTTCCCATCGCTGTCCCGCTTTGTTCGGGCTTTTCTTTGTTTCATGCAAATCAACTGCCAGTTACTCGGCAAACCGGTCGAAGATAAGGGTCGCGTTAGTGCCGCCAAAGCCAAAGCTGTTGGACATGACCGACACCAACCCGGCGTTATCTATGCGTTCGCGCACCACCGGAATATCCTCGAACGCCGGGTCCAGGTTATCGATATTGGCGGACGCGGCAATGAAATCCCCTTCCAACATTATCAGCGAGTAGATCGCCTCGTTAGCGCCGGCCGCTCCCTGGGCATGGCCGGTGAGGGATTTGGTGGACGCGATGGGCGGAATGTTGGCGCCAAATACCGCGCGCACCGCCGCCATTTCCGGTGGATCGCCTACCGGTGTGCCGGTGCCATGGGCATTGATATAGCCGATCGGATTCGGCGCCGTGGCCAGCGCCTGGCGCATGCTGCGTGCGGCGCCATCTCCCGAAGGCTGCACCATGTCATAGCCGTCCGAGGTGGCGCCATAGCCCGTGATCTCGGCGTAGATTTTAGCACCCCGGGCCTTGGCATGCTCCAATTCTTCCAGGACCAACACGCCGCCGCCACCTGAAATGACGAAGCCGTCCCGATCCACATCATAGGGCCGCGAGGCGCGCTCCGGCGTGTCATTGAATTTAGAAGACATCGCCCCCATGCCATCAAACAGCACTGATAGCGTCCAATGCAGTTCCTCGCCGCCGCCTGAGAACATCACGTCCTGTTTGTCGAACTGGATCTGCTCCGCCGCGTTGCCGATACAATGGGCCGAGGTGGAACAGGCGGAGACAATAGAATAGTTAAGGCCCTTGATCTTGAATTCAGTGGCCAGAACAGCTGAGGTCGTGGACGACATACAGCGGGTCACCATGTAGGGACCGACCCGTTTGGCGCCTTTGTCCCGTGCTGTGTCCGCTGCCCAGACCAGATTTGAGGTGGATGATCCGCCCGACCCGACGATGATGCCGGTTCTCTCGTTCGAGATCTCCGCCGGTTCCAGGCCCGAGTCCGCGATCGCCTGCCGCATGGCCAAATAATTATAGGCCGCGCCATCGCCCATGAAACGCAGCGCCTTGCGGTCAATATGCGCAGCCAAATCTACTTTCAAACTACCGTGCACCCGAGAGCGGAATTTATACTCTGCGTATTCAGGCGCCGCTACGATGCCGGAGCGGCCATCCCGCAACGATTGGGCCACCTCGTCCTTTGTGTTGCCGATGGAGGAAATGATTCCCAATCCCGTAACGACGACTCTGCGCATAGCAACCTCTATATCAATTTAGACCGGGTCCTACAGGGGACCGTGACCGAATGCAGGTCAGGTGAACAACGCCACCCGCAAATCTTCCGCTTCGAAGGCCAATGCGCCGTCCACTTTCGCGATGGCATCCGCCACCGCCAACACGAGACGACGATTGACCAGGCGTTTTACATTCACTTCGAAAGACACCAGTTTTGCAGATGGCAGCACCTGTTCTGACAGCTTGACCTTGCCACAGCTCAGCGCCCGGCCTCTCCCCGGCAGACCGCACCAGCCGGCGAAAAATCCCAGCATCTGCCATACGGCGTCTTGCACCAGGCAGCCGGGCATGACCGGATCAGATTCGAAATGACAGTCGAAAAACCACAAATCGGGCTTGATATCCAATTCCGCCGTGGCTTGGCCTTTGTCAAAGGCGCCGCCGTCCCTGGTTATCGAGGTGATGCGGTCAAGCATCAACATAGGCGGTAATGGCAATCTGGCATTGCCCGGCCCGAACAGGCGACCGTGGCCGCATTCCAATAAGTCTTCCAGCCCATAGCTGGATTTTGCCTTGAACGAAGAACTGTCAATCACCAGCCAATACCATCCACTCGGTTGTCAAAAATTTTCCCCGAATCCAACCATCACGAGGATCCGGGGAACGGCATAGTCTAACTGATATCTGCCCAGCGATAAACCCAATCAGTCCTAATTCCAATGTATGAAACCAATGATCCAATCGCATGATTTAAATTGCCGCGCCACCCCGCGCGCTTGCTATTTGCCTGGATCGCACTATCATCCCCTGGCATGATTATAGCTAGATCATATTCTATCTAAGCTTGTATTAGCTTCTTGGAAATGACAGCTTATGGCGATAAATGCTGATTTGTCGCTCTAATTTTGGCGATACATAACCATGGGAACCCAGACGATGGTTGATTTGAGACCCGTTGCCAACGTGATACGGGATCTGCGAGCGGTCGGATTGCGTCCGACGCGCCAACGTTTGGCATTGGCGTCTCTGCTGTTTGGCTGCGGTAACCGGCATGCAACAGCGGAAAGCCTTTACGACAACGCTCAACAGGCGGGGATCAAAGTCAGCCTGGCGACGGTTTACAATACCTTGCATCAATTCACCTCCGCCGGTTTACTGCGGCAAGTCGTTGTCAATTCAACCCGTAGTTATTTTGATACCAATATTGAAGACCATCACCATTTCTATTTTGAAGATACGGGCGAGATTGCTGATATTCCAAATGGCAGGATTGCTTCGATTGCCCCGACTGATTTGCCCGCGGATATGGAATTGTCCCGTGTGGACATTATCGTGCGGCTGCGTCGCACTCAATAGTTTGGAATTGTTCTAAAATATGTTGACGCCGGACACCATCTTACCCTATGCATGGTTAATGGACTGAGCATCGTGGCAAGCCGTTCGTGGTGCGCCGATGAATAATATTTCGGGTGATTGTTTTGGGCTCAGGAACCAAAACATTTGCAGGGAGTTACGGCAGATTGCCCGAATCAGAGCCGTAATATCCACTAACGCACTTGGCGTAATGTTAGGTGACAACAAGGAGGATTAGGTATGTCGCTCAAGGGAACCAAGACTGAACAGAATTTGAAAGATGCATTCGCCGGTGAAAGCCAGGCCAACCGGCGCTATCTGTATTTTGCGCAAAAGGCCGATGTCGAAGGCTATAACGACGTGGCGACTGTTTTCCGCTCCACGGCGGAAGGTGAAACGGGTCATGCGCACGGGCATCTCGAATTTTTGGAAGAAACCGGCGATCCGGCGACAGGCGAGCCCATTGGGCCCACCGCACTAAATTTGAAAGCAGCGGTGGCTGGCGAAACCCACGAATACACCGATATGTACCCTGGCATGACCCGGACCGCGCGCGAGGAAGGTTTTGATGAAATCGCCGACTGGTTTGAAACCCTGGCGAAGGCTGAAAAAAGCCACGCGGGCCGCTTCCAAAAGGCGCTGGATACGCTCGACGACTAAAATACCGGCTGTCCGCCTGGTAATTGCCTTGGGGAAGGGGGTGCCAGGCCGGTTCCCCCTTTCTTTCAGGCGTTTGCCGTATTTTTGGTTCATGCCAGTTGAATGATACCCGATGGACAATGCCTCCGTGGATGGAGAGGGGAGATCTTGGCGATGAGTAAAGAAGGCAGCCTGGAGTCGCCAACTCGACATCCTATTCCCTGGACGGACCCGGCGTATCTCGATGCCG
Source organism: Pseudomonadota bacterium (assembly GCA_027623205.1). Taxonomy (GTDB): domain Bacteria; phylum Pseudomonadota; class Alphaproteobacteria. The sequence goes on from JAQBYC010000047.1 coordinate 26,584, forward strand.
GTGAGATTGATGCCGAATTGCGGCGGGTCTTCGATATTTGCCACGGTTGCCGGCGCTGCTTCAACCTTTGTGATTCCTTTCCCCGGTTATTCGATCTGATCGATGACAGCCCGTCGGGAGAATTGGATACGGTCCCTTCAGGCGAGTTCTCCAAGGTGGTGGATGCCTGCACATTTTGCGATATGTGCTTTATGACCAAATGTCCCTATGTGCCGCCGCACGAATTCGATTTGGATTTCCCGCATCTGATGTTGCGTTATCGCGCCGCCGAACAGGCCGCGGGCAAAGTAGGGTTCCGCCGGAAGCAATTGGCCAAGACCGACCGCAATGGCAAATGGGCCGGGAATGCGGCCGGACTGGCCAATTGGGCCACGGCGGAGGGTAATTTCGGCATGCGTAATTTGCTGGGAGATTTGGCCGGGATTCATCCCAAAGCCGCACTGCCGAAATATCATGCCAAGAGCTTTTTGGACAGGGCGGCAGAAGTTCCGGCCCTGAACACCGCGGCACCCGGCCATGGCCGAAAGGCCGTGATCTACGCCACCTGCTTCGCCAATTATAACGAACCCGCCATGGGCATGGCGGCCCGGGCAGTCCTCGCACATAATGGCGTGGCGACCCAGGTGGTCTATCCATCGTGCTGCGGCATGCCCATGTGGGAACAGGGTGATTTGGCCCAGGTTGCGGAAAACGCCCAAAAAGTCGCCGGCGAAATGGCCGCGTGGATCGACCAGGGTCATGCCGTCATCGCCCTGGTGCCGTCCTGCGCCTTGATGTTGAAGTTCGAATGGCCGCTGTTGTTGCCCGACGATGAAGATGTGCGGCGGCTGTCGGAAAATACCTATGACATTACCGAGTACATTGTTGCCCTGGCGCGTGATTCCGGTCTGGCGGCGGGCTTGGCGCCTTTGCCGGGTGGGGTGACGTTGCATCTGGCCTGTCACGCCAGAGCCCAGAACATGGGCGCCAAGGGGGCGGAAATGTTGCGCCTGATCCCGGACACGGAAGTCTCGGTGGTGGAGCGTTGCTCCGGTCACGGCGGGGCCTGGGGGATTATGAAGGAAAATTTCGAAGTCGCTCTGAAAGTCGGTAAACCCGCAGCCCGTCAGGCTTTGAAAGCGGGCAGCGCCTGGGTGGTCTCGGAATGCCCCCTGGCAGCCACCCATTTGCGCCAGGGTATGGAGCGTCTGGCGAGCGAAGTGCCCCGCACAGTGGCGCATCCCATAATACTGCTGGCCCAGGCCTATGGCATGCCGCAAGAGGACAGCGACTCGTCGTGAAACCTAAACGCAGCATTCAACGCGATGATATCCAATCGCTTGAGGCCTATGGCGTCGAACGGTCGAAGCGGCGACGCGCGATCATCAGCTACAAACGCCACCGGCGCCTGGAGGTGGGACCCGTCGCCGCCTTTTATTTCGAGAATTACAACACCATGCTGTCCCAGATTCAGGAAATGTTGTGGATCGAAAAAGGCGGGGAGGATCAGATTGCCGACGAACTGGCGGCCTATAACCCCCTGATCCCTCAGGGCCGGGAGTTGGTCGCGACCTTGATGTTCGAAATTGCCGAGCCGACCCGCCGTTTGGCGTTGTTGTCCCGCCTAGGCCGCGTCGAGGAGATGGTCAGCCTGGATGTCGCCGGGCAAAAGATATTGGCCATGCCGGAACGCGGGGACGGCGTTGAACGCACACGCGCGGACGGAAAAACCTCGTCCATCCATTTTTTGCATTTCCCTTTTCAGATGGACCAAATTGCCGCCTTTCGCGAACCTGGTGCCCGCATCATCGCCGCCATTGACCACCCCGAATATGCCCATATGGCCGTTATGCCCGAGGCCATGCGTCAGGTTCTGGCCGAGGACTTCGATTAGGCCGGCTTCAGCGTTCCAGCCCGGGCATGCCGACATATCCCGGCAGGGCTTCGATGCGTCTGAACCAGGCGTTTAACGCGCCATAGGGGGCCAGCGGTATGCCGCCGGCCTCGGCCAAGGCGGCATAGGGATAACAGGCGATATCGGCAATGGTTGGGCGACCAAGGGCCAGCCAGTCGTGTTGCGCCAGCCACCCGTCCAGAAAGGTGAAGCTATTCCGGGCCGACGCTTGGGCCTGGGCGAGGTCGATATCGCGCTTGAAGAGCAGGACGGCGCGGGCCAGCGCGGGGCCGTTCCAAATTTCGTTGGCTGCGAACGACAGCCATTGGGTAATTTTGGCCAGACCCGTTGCGTCAGTGGGCAGCCACTGTCCGCCAGTGGGTCCGTCGGAGCGTTCGCTGCCATATTTGCGTGCCAGATAGACCAGAATGGCCTGGGAATCGTAGATCGCCGTGCCGCCGTCTTCCAGGACCGGCACTGTGCCCAGGGGGTTGCGTGCCAGATGCGCGGGTGTCTTTTGTTCCAAAGCAGGCAGACTGACGGACACGGTCTCGTGATCCAGCGCCAGCATGGACAACAGCATGCGGACCTTGTGGCAGTTTCCCGATAGGGCGGCGTCGTAGAGTTTCATCTTTGCATTGGACCTTTTTGTTGAAGCGTCGCAATTTTTAATGCACCAACCGAAATGGCGGTATTTGCGACGCATAGGGACATGATAATGAAGCAATGGCAAATCGTGGATGAATGGAGCTTTGCGGGGTTGAAACTGCTCGATGCGGCGCGGCCAGAACCTGGACCAGGTGAAGTGCTGTTGAAGATGAAGGCGGTCTCATTGAACTACCGTGACTATCTGATGGTTGGTCGGGGCTATGGCCGGATGTCGGGAGAACTACCATTGGTGCCCCTCTCTGATGGGGTGGGCGAAGTCGTCGCCCTGGGGGCAGGCGTCGAGGACGTGGCCCTTGGGACGCGGCGCCTGCCCTGTTTCATACAAACATGGTTCAGTGGCGATATGGGCCCGGCGGGTTTTGCTGGCGCCCTGGGTGGCCCCCTGGACGGCACGGCGCGGGAATTTATGAACGTACCCGTGGCGTCATCGGTGCCGGTACCTGACCATTTGAGCGACGTGGAGGCGGCCACCCTATGCTGCGCCGCGATCACCGCCTGGAATGCCCTGGCCGAAATGCCGGCCACGGCGGTCGATGGCGGCACCGTCGTAACACAGGGCACGGGCGGGGTTTCCCTGCTCGCACTGCAACTGGCTAAGGACCGTGGCGCCAGGGTGATCGCAACCTCGTCCAGCGCCGAGAAACTGGCCCGGCTGAAAGCCATGGGCGCGGACGAAACCATCAACTATCGGGAAGTGCCCGATTGGGGCAAGGCGGTGCTGGGCCTGACGGATGGTCTGGGCGCGGATCTGGTGGTCGAGGTTGGTGGCGCCAGTACTATTAGCCAATCCATGCGCGCGACCCGCGCTGACGGCACTATTTCGTTGGTCGGCAATGTGGGGGGCTCCATCGCCGAAGTGAATCTGCCCCTGATTTTCATGTTCCGCAAACGCCTCGCCGGCATCAGCACAGGTAGCGTCGCGGACTTTCACGCCATGATGGCCCGTATCGGCGAAACCGGATTTCGCCCCGCTCTGGATGACCAAATTTATGACTTCGATGGTTTGAGCCGGGCGCTGCAAGCGCTGCCCAAAGGCCAACATTTCGGCAAGATCGCGGTGCGGGTGGCCTGACAGGCTTGTGGTCACCAGGCGAGAATCGCCAGAAAAGTAGTGAAGGCGCCTGTCGCCAGCAGAATAGCCAGGACAAGGATGTGAAACAGACGTTCGTCCAGCTTGCTGGATATGCAATTGCCGGTTATGGCGCCCAAAATTGTCGGCAGGGCGGCCAACGCGGCGATCTGCCAGATCTGGCCGCTAATGGTATCTGCCGCTCCCTGCAGTGCCAGGGCCGCGCCATAAGAGAGGGTGAACAGGCAAAGGGTACAGGCGCGCAGAGGAACTTTGCCCATGCCACTGGCCGATAGATACAGCATCACCGCTGGCCCCGGCATGGCCAAGGCTGTCGTCATGGCGCCCGATAGAACGCCCACCAGTATTTCAAGCCCGGGCCGCGCCGCTGGGATGTTTGCTTTAGGGATGGCCGGTTCAGGGACATCGGGGCGCGCGTGCAGGGCCAGCCAGGCGGCGAAAAACAATATTACCAAGCCAACCGCAAGGCGTACCCAATCCAGGCTGGCCTGCAGAAAAATCGCCAAGCCGATGGGAAAGCCCAGGACACTGCCCAGGGACAGGCGTGTCAACGGTCCCCAAGGCGCCTGCCGCCACAGGCCTGGCACCAGCACCAGCGAGACCAACAAATTGAGCATGATGGTCAAGCCTACGGCGCCCAGATTGCCCATTATCAGCAGCAGGAACGGCAGGGCGACGATGGCGAAGCCGAAGCCGGTGGCTGCCTGGACCAAGGCGGCGAAAAACGCGACCGAGGCGATCAGAATGCTGTCGATGACGATGGGATCCATAATCGGGTCAGGGTAGGTCCCAATAAGGCTCGGGGCCAAAGCGTGCGGCCAGGAAGTCGACAAAGGCGCGCACCTTCGGCGCCAAATGGCGTCGGTGAGGATAGGCGGCGTAGATGGCATGGGTTTGCGGCACGCATTCAGGCAGAAATTCCACCAGAGTGCCGGCCCGCAGATCCTTGCCGACGATAAAGCTAGGCAACGCGACAATACCGGCACCGGCCACGGCGGCATCGCGCAGCACTTCACCATTGTTGGCGCGGAGGTTGCCACGCAGGGGGATGGAAACCGGACCCTTGGTGCCGTTGAGAGCCCAATCCGTGCCGCTGGCCCGGTAGAGGTAGCCAAAACAATTATGTTGACGCAGATCTTCTGGTTTCTCCGGCGTGCCGTGGCGCCGCAAATAGTCCGGCGCGGCACAAAGTACAGCGCGTGAAGGGGCCAAACGCCGGACGATCAACGAACTGTCGATCAGGGCGGCGATACGGATGGCGACGTCGAAGCCTTCCTGGACCAGATCGCTGAAGCGGTCGTCGAGCACCAGGTCCAGGTCGATTTGGTCATGGGTTTGCAGAAAATCGGCGATGATCGGGCCTAGATGCAGGGTGCCGAATGTCATTGGCGCGTTCACCCGCAGCCGGCCCCGCGGCACCGCTGCCATGCTGCCGACTTCGTCCGCTGCCGCCTGGGCCGCTTCCACGATCCGGGCGCAAGCCTCGTAGAACACTGCGCCGACTTCTGTCAGGGATAGCTTTCGCGTGGTGCGGTTTAACAGACGCGCGCCCAGACGGTCCTCCAGGCGCCCAATCTGCTTGGAAACAGCGGATTTGGACAACCCCAACGCCTGGGCGGCGGCGGTGAAGCTGCTTTGCTGGACGACCTTTGCAAACACCGCCATTTCACTCAGATTGTCCATCACAACGATCCTTTGATGCAATTGCAGGAAACAATGATGTGCCATATAGCAGTTTTGTTTCCTGTCGCGAACAATATTGTGTTGCTTTCAACACTGGTCCGGGGCGTCTTTCGGCGCTAGGTTGGCGGCGTAAGCAGCAGCAGTAAGGGAAGACGATTATGGGCATCATGGTGCATGGCGAGTGGCGGCAGGAGGATTTTGCAGAGCGCAACAAAAAGGGCAGCTATATCCGTGCCGATACGGCGTTTCACAATCGGATTGGCGACCCCGATTTTCCAGCCGAGGCCGGGCGCTATCATCTGGTTGTGGCGCACGCCTGCCCTTGGGCGCATCGGACCTTGATTTTCCGCGCCCTTAAGGGGTTGGAGGCGGTCATATCCGTGGCCTATGTGGAACCCTTGATGCTGGAAAACGGCTGGGTCCTGATGGCTGGTGGTGATCCGGTCACCGGGGCCCAATACACCCATCAAATCTACGCCCAGGCGGCACCGGATTATACGGGCCGCTGCTCGGTCCCTGTTTTGTGGGATAAGAAAACGCGGACTATCGTCAACAATGAATCGTCTGAAATCATCCGGATGTTCAACACCGCCTTTGACGATCTTGCCACCAAGGCGGTGCCGGACCTGTATCCGGAAAATCTGGCCGCGGAGATTGATGCGGTGAACGATATCGTTTACCACAATATCAATAATGGCGTTTACAAGGCGGGTTTTGCCACCACCCAGGACGCCTATCAGCGCGTTTATGCGGCGTTGTTCCAGGCGCTGGATGAAATGGAGGCGCGCCTGGGTTCGCACCGCTACTTGACCGGCCCGCGCATCACCGAGGCTGATTGGCGGCTGTTCGCGACCCTGGTGCGTTTCGATGCTGTTTATGTGGGCCATTTCAAATGCAATCGCCAGCGGATCGTGGATTTTCCTAATCTGTCAAACTATTTGCGCGAGCTTTACCAATGGCCCGGTATTGCCGGGACCGTCGATATTCCCCGCACCAAGCAGCATTATTACGGTAGCCATACCGCCATAAACCCGTTCGGCATCGTCCCCGAAGGGCCTGACCTGGATTTTGATAGCCCCCACGATCGGGACCGCCTGCCTAGAGAGGGCGGCTAAATCTTCAGTAGCCGGGCCAGAGCGCGAACTTGGCGCACCGGCGCGGTTAGGTTATGGCGTGTGATAAATGTCTTCAAGTTGCCGATTGTTCTTGTCGCCTTTCCCAAAACACAGCAAGCTTTGTAACGCGGTTTCCCAAATGTGACGCCGCAAACAACGTTCGGCAATCTCGGGGCAGGTGATGGCTTTCAATATGACCAAGGCGGAGCGCGAGGCGTTTCTGAAAGAGGTCCGGATCGGGGTCCTCTCCATACCTGACGCGGACCGGGGACCGCTGGCCAGCCCGGTCTGGTACGATTATGTGCTGGGTGGAGATTTATGGTTTCTTACCCAGCGCACGGCGCGTAAGGGCCAATTGCTTCTGGCCGGCGCACGGGTGAGCCTGTTGGTTCAGGAAACGGCCTCGCCCTATCGTTATGTCTCGGTCGAGGGACCGGTCTCGGCCATCGTGCCGTCCGATCTATTGGATGATCTGCAACCCATGGCGCAACGGTATCTGGGCCAACAGGGCGGCATCGATTATGCCGCCGGCCTGCGCGTAAGTTATGCCCGGGGCAATGCCATTAAGGTCTTTGTCAGCCCGGAACGCTGGTTGACCGTGGACTACGCCAAGCGGGCCTAGTTGTGACCTGGAACCGACGCACATCGTATTGAGAATGGGGGAGCGGCTGCCCCAATGACGTGATGAAGATCAACAATGGTCTAGGGTCTGTTGAGATTCATCGGGCATTTATGATGGCCGAGCATAGATAAATCATGGCCTCGAAGCT
>JAQBYC010000187.1 GCA_027623205.1 Pseudomonadota bacterium
CTCGCGGCCAATGACACTGTGATGACGACCTAATCGCCGACCGATCTGAGCTATACCCGAAAGTTGGTGACGGCGGTTTCAGGCGGCGTGTTTAATTTGCTTGATGCCGTCCTTGAATGGCACTCCCTTGATGACTTCGGCGAGGCGGCTTGATCCGTCCAGCTTCCGCCATTTACGCTTGGCACTCAAGATCAGTTTGAAGACCATGGCCAGCGCGGTTTTTCGTGACAGACAGTTTTTTGTCTTCACGGTTCGCTGACGCACCGTGGCGAAAGTGCTCTCGATCGGATTTGTCGTGCGGATGTGTTTCCAGTGCTCGGCGGGGAATTGGTAGAAAGCCAGCAAGCGTTCGCGGTCCTTCACCAGGCGTTCGACGGCCTTGTCATATTTTATGCCATAGGCTTCCACGAAGAAATCAAAAGCAGCCTCGGCCGACGCCCTGGTCTCGGCCATCCAGATATCGTGCAGGTGGCCCTTGGCCTTGGCTTGCAGGCTCTTGGGCAGTTGGTTGAGCACGTTGGCGGTCTTGTGAACCCAGCAGCGCTGTTCCCGGCAGGCACCGTAAACTTCCCGCAACGCCTTCCAGAAACCCAAGGCGCCGTCACCCACGGCCAGTTCAGGACCGTCCTTCAGACCCCGGCGCTTGAGCTCGAGGAGCAGTTCCTTCCAGCTTTGCGCGCTCTCGCGATAGCCATCCACGATACCGACGATATCCTTGTGACCCGCCTCATCCGCCGCGATGATCACCAGGATGCATTGTTTGTCGTGCTCCATGCGCGGCGAGAAATAGACCCCGTCGGCCCAAAAATAGACATAGCGCTTGGCCGACAGATCGCGCTTTTGCCAAGCAACATATTGGTCCCACCACAGAGCCTTCAACCGGCCAATGGTGGAGGCCGTCAGACCCGGCGCGTCGGGGCCCAGCAAGGCGGCAAGCGCCTCGCCGAAGCCGCCCGACGAGATCCCCTTCAGGTAAAGCCAAGGCAACAGCTCCTCCACCGATTTCGAGCGCCGGAGATAACGCGGCAGGATTGATGAGCTGAAGCTGATGCGGCCACCCGGCGCACCGGGATCGCGATCACGCACACGCGGCGCCTTGATCCCGACCGCACCGATCCCAGTCTGGATTTCGCGCTCGGGCAAATAACCGTGGCGAACAACCCGGCGCCGGCCCTGGGCATCAGTCAAATCCGAATGCGCCGCGATATGGGCCTCGACTTCCGCTTCAACAGCCTGCGCAAGCAACTGACGCGCTCCGGAACGCAGAATGTCCGTCAACGGGTCATCGGAAAATGATCCTGGCTGGCGCAGCGCAACAACTGTATCTTCTTTCATGGCGTATCCCTTTTCTTCGGAAATTTGGCGTCTTGAATCAACGCCAGGATACGCCGCCTTCGCTCTCCATCACCAAGATTCAGCTATAGCTCGCACGGATACACGACACAAGCCAGATAGGCGCTGATTTTTTCCGCGCCTTATGTCAACTAAATCTTGAAGTTAAATCCATCTGTTCATGATGTTTCCGAGGCAGGTATCCTTTATCGTGTGCAGCTAGTCAGGTCGCAAGATGCCATGCAATGTCAGCTATTCTTTGCTGCGTTCTGTCTAGCTGTCAACGCCGGACTAAAAATACAGCGCTGGGTCGAGTTTTGGTTACAAGCACTGTCAACTGGAGATCCGGGTGCAATCGGCAGTCGGAGGGTGACCGATAGTGTTTCTGTTGGCAGCAGATATCAACGATCCTCCGACCAAAGAGAGGTGACCACGTCACCGGTAGCGTTTACCGATCTAAATGCCATCGGTTATCAAATACGCGAAGCCGCCCGGCCCAGATTTGTATAAACCCAGCCTATCGCGGCTCTCGAATTACTGACATAGTTGAACATGGCCTTGCATTACCGGGTTGTGGCATTGTCCTGGGTGGTTTGCCTCGGCCTTGGCACGGCGGCTGATGCCCAGGTCAGGGGCGACGGCGAGGCCTGTCTGGCGGGCAGCGGTCAGGTTCATCTGGACGAGGCCTATTGCCGCCGCGCCCTGAGCCGAGAGAACCTGGCGCCGGCGGAACGGGCGAGTTTGCTGACCGCTCGGGCTTCGTTGCTGCTAAGTCTGGGCGAAGACGAGGCGGCGTGCGCTGACCTTGACCGCGCCCTGGCCCTGAACCCGGCCTCCGCCAAGGCCTATCTTTTGCGCGGTTTGATGCAATCCAGCGCGCCGATGGCCTTGGCCGATCTGAACCGGGCCATCGACTTGAATCCATTCTTTGCGGAGGCCCTGGCCTATCGCGGGAGACTGCATTTTCTAACCGCCGATGCCTCCGCCGCCCTGGCCGACTTCGCGCGGGCGCTGACGATCCAGCCGGGGTCCTCGCCGGCGCTGTTCTTCAAAGGCGTGCTGCGTTTCCATCAAGGCCGCTTTGACCGAGCCGCCGGCCTGTTTCGCGAGGTTTTGGCTTTGGTGCCGGTGCAACACCCTATCGCTGTCCTGTGGCTGGCGGCCGCCATGGCCCGCCAGGGTGGTGACGGCGGGGCTGCTCTGGAGCCCTATATATGGTGGTGGGAGGACGGTGTCTGGCCCGCGCCCCTGGTGCAGTTGTGGGCCGGCACAGGCACGCTGCAACAGACCACCGCGGCCCTGGCGGCGCAAAACGGCGACGCGCGGGTGCAAGGCGCCTTCTTCATCGCCGAATGGCATCTGGCCAAGGGAGAACGGGACGCGGCGCGGCGGTGGCGGGCGCTGGTGCGGGCCCACCCCAAGCCTTTTATGCTGGAAGTCATCGTCGCCCGAGGCAGGCCTAGCGACTAGCGGGGCTGTCACCCTCCAGGTCCTTGGGGCGAAACCAGGTAAAGGCGAGCCGGGCGCCCAACATGGCCAGGGCAATATGGCCAAACGCCAGACCCCAGGCCATATGGGACGGTCCGCCAGCCAGATCCAGAATCCAGCCCACCATGATCGGCCCGACGAAGCCGCCGCCATAACCCAGCATGGAATGTACGGCGAGGGTGGCGCCCCGGCGTCCGGGCGCGGCGCTACCCGCCGCGCCGGCGGTAAGGGATGATGAATCCAACCAGATGACCATGCCGTACAGCACCAGCAGCACGGCCGCCAGCGGATAGCTAAACGAGCCCAGAAAGCCGATCGCCAGGGCGAACACCATGGACCCGGCCATGGCCAAGCGGACCAGGCGTTGCCGGCCCAGGCGAATGGACAACTCATTGCCGCCAACGCTGGCCCAGACGCCGAACAGGGCCATCGCGGTGGCCATCATCGTGGGTCCCAGAAAGGGGCTTCCGCCACCGTCCTGCCCATAATCCTGCAGGGCGACATAGGTCAGGAAGGCCACGGCCCAGCCGCGCATGGCGCCCATTTCCCAGGTATGGATACAATAACCCACGCTATAGGCCATGGCCGAGCGATTGGCGAAGATGGGCCGAAAATCGAACAGCGCCCAGCCCGGTCCGCCGGCGCCGGGACGCGCTGATTGCCGGGGCGCGAACAGGGCCGCGATCAGCCAGGCGCCCGCGGCGCCCGCCGCCGCCACGAAAAAGGCGGCGCGCCAATCCCACAGATCGGCAATCACCCCGGCGCAGACAAACGATAGCGCTGACGCGATGCCCATGCTGGCGGCATGCCAGGTGACCGCGCGCGACAGCAGCTTGCCTTCAACCCGGTCCGCCAGCAGCTTCAGGCCGGTCATATAGGTGCCGGCCCAGCCGATGCCCGCGATGCTCCGGGCCAGGGTGGCGCTCCAGTAGCCATCCGCATAAAGAGCAAACAGCAGATGGCCGACAACGGTACAGCCGACCCCGAACATATAGACCCGGCGTGGATCGATCCGGTCGGTCAGAGTGACCAGAATGGGCACCGACAGCATATAGGCCAGATAAAAACTGGCGGTGATCCAGCCCGCCTCGCTGTAGTCCAGTTGCCAGCGGGGAATGAATTCCGGCAACAGGGCGGGCCAGGCATAAGCCCCGACCTGGGCCAGAACCTGGGCGGTGCAGATCAGCGCGACCAGACGCGCCGCGCCGGGCTTTTCGGCCTCGCTCTCCGTCTCAACCACTGCTGCTACTCATCGTGCATTCCGTCGACCGCCCCGCTCGTCTACAATGTCGAAGAGCTGATTATAGGATAACTCATGCACTATCGTATTGTTCCCGTCACCCGCTTTCGACAGAACTGTTCCCTGTTGTGGTGCCCCGACAGTTTGCGCGCCGCCGTAGTCGACCCTGGTGGCGACCTTGATCTTATTCAGGCCGCTATTGCCGAAGAGGGTGTCGAGGTGGAGAAAATATTGGTCACCCATGGCCATGCGGATCATTCAGGCGGCGCCGCGGAATTGTCCGAACGCCTGGGCGTGCCTATCGAAGGGCCCCATCCGGATGATGGTTTTCTGATCGACGGCATGGCGAAGCAGGCAGCGCGTACGGGCCTGACAGAGGCCCGCGGCTTTACGCCGAACCGCTGGTTGGACGAGGGCGATGCGGTTCAGGTCGGCCAGTTAAACCTGTCCGTCCTGCATTGTCCGGGCCATACGCCGGGTCATATCGTTTTCCATCACCCGCCGTCAAAATTGGCGGTTGTCGGTGATGTGCTGTTTCGTGGTTCCATCGGCCGTTGCGACGGGCCCAAGGGGGATCACATGCAACTGGTCAACGCCATCAGGGGCAAGCTTTGGCCTCTGGGCAACGACACCGAGTTCATCCCAGGCCACGGCGATATGTCCACCTTCGCCTGGGAACGGGCGGCCAATGCCTATGTCTGTGATTTCGTGGAATATTAGGACATTTTGAGCTTTCCCTGAACTAATACTGAACAGCTCGACGCCGGTTGTGGCAGGCGGTAGCCGCCGGGCAATGAAACCCAATTCACTTCCGGCCCCGGCGATATGTCCACCTTCGCCTGGGAACGCGCCGCCAATATCCGGGTCCATAATTCCGTGGCCGACAGGCAACGTCGCCATGTATTATATCGCGTGTTCGACATCAATTGGGACATGACGAAAGGGACTGCCTTTGCTGGTACTGCATGACAATCTGGGTTCGGGTAATGCCTACAAGGTGCGGCTGCTGCTCTCGCATCTGGGCCGGCCGTTCAGGCGCATTGAATACGATGTGACCAAGGGGGAAACCCGTACGCCGGAATTCCTGGCGCTTAATCCTGATGGCCGCATTCCGCTGTTGCAATTTTCCGATGGCAGGACCCTGGCTCAATCCAACGCCATTCTGTTCTATCTTGCGCAGGGAACGGACTATCTGCCTGGCGACAGCTTTGCCCAGGCAAAAGTTCTGCAGTGGATGTTCTTTGAACAATACAGCCACGAGCCTTTCATTGCCGTGGCCCGGTATTGGCTGCATTTCCTTGATCAGCGCGAGGGTTTAGAGGAGAAATGGCGGCGCGGCTATCAGGCTCTCGATGTCATGGAAACGCATCTGTGCGCGGCGGCGTTTCTGGTTGGCGGGACCTATTCAATCGCCGACATCGCGCTTTACGCCTATACCCACGTGGCGCATGAGGCGGAGATGGATTTGGCCCCCTATCCTGGTATCCGGCGCTGGCTGGACCGGGTCGCTGAACAACCGGGTCATGCGCTGATCACCCAAGAGGAGTTCTCCTAGACCATTTTCGATATTCATCGAGTCACCGAGCCACCCGCTCCCCCTCCCGACCACCCACAGGATTATGATCCCAAGAGCGACTGGGGGT
>JAQBYC010000048.1 GCA_027623205.1 Pseudomonadota bacterium
GACGTATCAGATAATTTCCGCATCATATCACCCAAGGATTTTCGGGTTCTTAGGTGAGCGGGGTATATTCACTGGAACAGTTTTGTCAGGATTGCCGCGCCGCATTGAGCAGCAATCCGGGCCATGAAGGGCGCGACCTGGCACGGAAAAAACTGGAAAAGTTGCTGGTTGATCCGGATTTTGTCGCCACGACCCTGGGCGATGATCAAGCCAAAGGGGTTCGTACATTGTACGAGGACCCCGATCTGGAGTTCTGCGTTCTGGCCTATCGGGCTGGTGCCGGTCATAAATCGCCGCCCCATGATCATGGCGCCTCCTGGGCGATTTACGGCCAGGCCACGCAGCATACGGATATGAAGATGTATGACAGGATCGATGGTGGTGATGGCGCTGGCAAAGCGGAATTAAAGGTGATCAAGGAATTTCGCCTCGACCCGGGCATGGCTGGATTGTTCGACGTGGGGGAGATCCATACCATTGACCATCCCGCTGATGCCCGTTTCGTTCGTGTGACCGGCACCGACCTGAACCAGGTTCAACGCCTGCGCTTCGATGAAAGCCGCGGCGTCGCCGAGGTAATCGAAAATGCCTCTGTCCCCGCGCCCGGGAGCGACTGACAGGTCCGTATCAATTACATCCGGACGGTGATCGTTGGTTAGCCGCGCAACGGCGTTGCCAATTCATCGCGCAGGCATTCGCCCAACAAGCGAAACTCATCGCTCCGTCTAGAGGCTTTACGCCACACCAATGCGATGCGGCGCGAGGCTTTTGGACTTGAAAACGGCCGAAAATCCAACTTGAGTCCGCGCAGAATGCCGGCATCCACCGCCATTTTTGGCAGCACCGTCACGCCCAGCCCATTATCAACCATTTGCACCAGGGTGTGCAGACTGGTCGCCTGAAATTGACTGCTGTCCGCATCACCGGCCAGATCGCCCATTGCCAGGGTTTGCGCGGTCAGGCAGTTGCCGTCTTCCAGCAGCAGCAACTCCTTTCGATGCAAACGGGCAGGGGTCATTGTCTCGAATGCGCCCATGGCATGATTGCGACGAAAAACCGCCAAAAACGGATCATCGGCGAATGCGAATATTTCCAGCTTTTCGGTCCGATAGGGCAACGCCAATAGCACCAGTTCCAACCTGCCGTCGATCAGTTGCTGCAGCAGCGCGCCGGTCTGTTCCTCGCGCAAAAACAGGCGTAGATCAGGATAATTCGCCCGCAACCCCGGCAATACCCGGGGTAACAAAAATGGCCCGATCGTGGGGATCACGCCCATCCGAAGATCACCTGCCAGCGGCGCCCCGGCTCCCTTTGCCGCATCCATCAAATCATCGACCCTTGCCACCACGGCCCTGGCCAAACCTACCATTTCAATGCCCAATGGTGTCGGCATCACCGAGCGCTTGGTCCGTTCGAACAGAGGGGCGCCCAAGATCATCTCCAACTCCTTGATGCTGGCGCTCAACGATGACTGGGTGACCAGGCAGGCCTCGGCCGCGCGGCTGAAATGGCAAAATTCAGCGACGCTGAGAAAATGGCGAAGCTGCCGCAAACTGGGTTCCGGTTGCACGGTCCGATCCTGAGTTTAAGTGATTAAGCCAATTACTATAATCGTAATTACATGTTTTACAAATTATAAAACGGTCCCTATTTTTCCCATCAAGAGAACAGGAGATCTGCTTGAAAGACCATCCAAAACTATTCAGTGAGAGGAATATAAAAATGAATACCGTCCCAAACGTTACCTTTAAAAGCCGGGTCCGAAACGACGCCCTGGCTGGCAGCAACCCGTTCGAATGGAAAGATTTGACCAGCGACGAAATATTCAAGGGCAAGCGGGTCGTCCTGTTCGCCTTGCCCGGCGCCTTTACGCCCACCTGTTCGACCGCGCATCTGCCGCGCTACGAAGAACTTCATGATGAATTCCGCCGCCACGGCATCGATCAGATCATCTGTCTGTCCGTCAACGACGCCTTCGTGATGTATCAGTGGGGCCTGTCTCAGGGCGCGAAAAATGTGTTCCTGCTGCCGGACGGCAACGGCGAATTCAGCCGCAAGATGGGCATGCTGGTGGACAAGTCAAATCTTGGCTTTGGCATGCGCAGTTGGCGCTATTCCATGCTGGTCGAGGATGGCGTGATCGCGAAAATGTTTGTTGAGGACGATTTCTCGGACAATTGCCCGACTGATCCCTTTGAGGCCTCGGATGCCGATACCATGTTGGGTTTCCTAAAGGCAAACCGCAAGGCCGCCTGACGTCTCACCTAAATCCCATGCCGCCGGTATCTCCCATCTCGCGGAGTGCCGGCGGCTAGAGCAATTTTCAATCGAATGGATTCGCTTTAGCGATCCAGGTAATTGGTTCAATTGCTCTTTTCTCAAGAGTCCGAGCATGTTTCGAAGAAACACGCTCTATAGTCCCAGCATTGAAAGGTCCAAACAGCCGTTCGAAACGGGCGGGCACCAGAAATAGCTGCCGGAAATCGGACGCGTGAACCGAAACAGGCCATCCAAGACACCGTCCTCTTGCCCGGTCATCCTCCCAAGCTGCGCCTCGAACGGATCCAGCGACTTCCCGAACGCCACGAAAACCAAGCCTTCCCCGCCCGCATCCGCCCACGGCATTGAGCGACGGACGACGAAGGCCTCGGGATCGAAGCTTTCCTGCGCCGTCCGTTTGACATGGGCCGAAATCGGCGCGTCATCCAGCTCCTCATTGTCGCTTAGCCGGCGCCCGATGATGTTGTCCCGGTCGTCCTGGGACAATCCCTCGAAGTGGTCAAGATCATGAACCCATTGCTGGGTCGCGACGAAACTGGAACCATCGAGCCCGGCTCCCGCGCCCTGGACGATGGCTGCGTCAAAGGCCGCATCTCCCTCGGGGTTCTCGGTGCCGTCCTCATACCCGGTCAAGTCCAGCCCTTGATCATACTTGAAACCATCCACCAACCTGTCACAACGAAATGCCGGACGCAGCAGGCGCATGAAGGCGCGGGCCGTATGAGTGATCCGTCCGCGGTCATCACCCCTGACCCAGCACCAGATATCGGCCTGCGTAGACGGAATTTCACAACCTGGGCCACTCAGGGCAGGGAACGGGCGAAGCCCCTTGATCGATTGCCCCAGCCCCTGAACCAGACCTGGACCGATACCTACAACCAGTTCCTGATCGAAGGGCCGGGCCGCGAGCTGGCCGAGGACCGGGGCATTGTCGCGGTCAGCAATGGCTGAAAATTCCAAATAACGCGCGAATTTCGGTACCGACGCCAATATGCCGGACTGGGATGTGTTCATTTCGATGGTTCCAGCGGTTTTTGTCTATTTATATGATTTTCCGAACCTGGACCAGGGGAGGGTAAGGGGCAGACGGAAGGGCAGGACAATATTGGCTCGGATCATGTTGCAACGCGCTCCGCGATGGACAAAATTCGATTCATTTCGCGCAGTACGGGCTTTTCGATCAGTTTGCCGTCGACCACCACCAGTCCTGTGTCCGCGTCCGCGAACGCCTGCAGAATTTTCTTTGCCTGGGCGATCGCGGCGTCATCTGGCGTGAAGGCCCGGTTAAGAATGGCGATCTGCTTTGGATGGATCGAGCCTTTGCCGCTGAAACCGAGATCCCGCGCCAGGCAGGCCTCGATTTCCATGCCGTCAAGATCTTCCAAATCCAGGAAAGGGACATCGATGGCATCGATACCGGCGCCGGCCGCGGCATGCACGACGCGGGAGCGGGCATAAAGCAAGGGCTCCCATGCATTCTTGCAGCGAAGCTCCGCCGCCATGTCGACGCCACCGAAAAACAGCGCGTCGATGCGCGGACTGGCCTGCGCGATTTCATAGGCCGCTTCAAGGGCGGCATTGGTTTCTATTATGACGTGCAGACGGGTATCGTGGCCACGTTCCGTCAGGACATCATCCAGCCAGACGACCTCGTCCGGCGACAGCACCTTCGGCAGCATCAAGGCGGGCGGGGGTGTGTCGGTGGCAAGGACCGCCTGTACGTCGGCTAGCCCAAAGGCGGTTCTGAGGCAGTTGATGCGGACAATGCGCTCCACGCCATCGTCAGTCTGGGGTTTCGCAAAAAGCGCCAAACCGGCTTTTCGCGCCGCTTCCTTGTCCTTTGGCGCAATGCCATCCTCCAGCTCCACACAGACGATATCGGTGCCGCACGCCAGTGCCTTGGGGAACATCGCGGGTTGCAGGCCAGGTGAAAAAATAAAGCTGCGGCGCGGTCGAACCATGCGCGTGGTGGCATCATTCATCGGCTGTCCATCCGTTGTTTTCAGCAAATTCGGAGGCAGGCATGCGAACAATCACGTGATGTCCCTGCCGCAAAGAAGGCGCGCGCTGGGCCAGAGTCAGGAACCATAGCGGGTCGTTACATTGCCAAATCATTCTTCAAGTCCTGATACATCCGCAGGGCGTTGGCGGCGGTTTCATTGCGATGGACCACGGCGGCCACGGCCTGGATCATCGCCACGGGGCTGTCCGATTGGAAGATATTACGGCCCATGTCGACGCCGGCCGCACCCTGGTCCACGGCCCGGAAAGCCATCTCCAAGGCTTCGCCTTCGGGGAGTTTTTTGCCCCCCGCGATGACGATCGGAACCGGACAGCCCGCCACCACCCGCTCGAAGCCGTCTTCGATGAAATAGCTTTTTACATAGTGCGCGCCGATTTCGGCGGCGATTCTGGTGGCCAGGCCAAAATACCGGGCATCCCGCGCCATATCGGCGCCGACCCCGGTAACAGCCAGGGTGGGAATGCCATAACGGCTGCCCGTATCGATCAGCTTCACGACATTGGCGATGGATTTATGCTCGAACTCGGCGCCCACATAGATCTGCGCGGTTATGGCGGCGGCATTCAGGCGTATGGCGTCCTCGATGTCCACCGCCACCAGCTCGTTGGACAATTCCGTCAGGATGCTTTGCCCGGCCGAGGAGCGCAGCACCACGGGCTTGTTGGCGGTCGGGGAAATACAGCTACGCAAGGCGCCGCGGGTACACATTAGGACATCGGCATGGGGGATCAGTGGCGGGATCGCCAGGTCCATGCGCTCAATGCCGGTGGTCGGGCCCTGAAAATACCCGTGATCGAAGGCCAGCATCACGGTACGGCCGGTTTTGGGGTTGAATATCCGCGATAGGCGGTTTTGCATGCCCCAGTCCAGGGCATTGGAACCCTTCAGAAAAAACGGCTCGTTCCGCGCCGGCGTATCCAGACCAAAATCCTTGCCTTCCTTGATATCATCAAGATCCGCCATGGGCAGATTTCCTTTCCAAGTCATTTACCTGATTGTAAAGCGGCCGACAGGCAAGCGCGTAGCGATTTCTGCCTATTTCCGGCCGCTCAGGGCGCTGATCACATCGATCAGCATGGTCTTGCTCTCCGCCTCTATCTTGGCAGTGTGTTGGGTCTGTTCATGGCGCATTCTTGCACTGATGTGATGCAACTCCGCAAGGCGCTGCAGTTCCGCCTGATGATTGTCCAGCAAGCGCTCAATCTCGACATGATGGCGGTCCATCAGGTCCGCAATCACGGCCTTCAAATCCGCGACTTGCGCCGCATGTAATTGTTTCAGGTCGGCGATGCGCGCCTGATTCAAGACCTGCAGGGGATCCATTAGCTCGGGTGTCGGGGCCGCAAGGGTGGAGTGCGTCTCCGAAACGACAGCTGTGTCATCGGCGGGCGCCTGCCCCCCGCGCCGTCGTCTTCCTCTGGCATTGCAGCCCACGCCACTGGCGAGGTAACGCCGGCGCGGACGTAACCCGTCAAATCATAAGGGGTTCGGACAAGAACCCGGCCATCCGGGTCAACCCGGGTCCCAATAGCCTGGCGGGACATTCGCAAGCGCAAAATTTCATCGCTGACGCCCAGTACGGCAGCGGCATCGGCTACCGGCAGCCAGCGCGCTTGGCTATCGCCGATTGGGTCAGTTGACATTGCCAGGGCTCACGGAACGGGCCTTTCGAAAAAATAACCTACCCGATTGTAGCCATCCAAGACCACCAAACGCCAATGCGTGTTGGCCGCAGGGTTGTCGATCAGTGTGTTTGTGCTAAAGCCGCTAGGCGACGCGGAAACTCTCGCCGCAGCCGCAACGGTCTGCTTCATTGGGATTATTGAAGACAAAGGTGGACTGGAACTTGTCGACCTTGAAATCCATTTCGGCGCCGACGAGGAACATGATGGCCGTGGGATCGATGAAGACTTTCACGCCATCGGTTTCCACTTCTTCCTCGAATCGCTTCTTTTCCCTGGCGTATTCGACTTCATACATCAGACCCGAACAACCGCCTGTTTTGACGCCGACGCGCAGGGCAAGAACGTCACCGTCGCTACGCACCATCAATTCCTTGGCGCGCGCGATCGCCGCTGCCGTCATCGTTAGTACCGGTGGTCTTTCCATGACCATGTTTCCCTATTCCCCAATAGCGCCAAGTTTGGCGCAGTTATCTTGACACAACCTTAAAACATATCCAATTCGACACGGGCCGCTTCCGACATCATGGACATATCCCATGGCGGGTCCCAGACCAGTTCAACGACGACTTCCCCCACGCCCTCTGCCTCTGACACCGTGCGGGCCAGATGGCCCGGCAGGACGCCGGCGACAGGACAGCCTGGCGCGGTCAAGGTCATCTGAATATCCACATCGCCAGCCGGTCCAATCTTGTAGTCATAGATCAAACCAAGTTCAAAAATATTGACTGGAATTTCCGGGTCATAGACTTCCCGCATGGCGTCAATCACCGCCGCTTCCGAAGCCACGGCGATACCCTCGGCCAGTGGGTCGCCGGCACGGGCCTTGCCATCCTCGTCCAGTTCCGGTCCGTTCAAATGGCCAAAAGGGTTAGGCGACCCGTAGAAATCCATATCCGACATATTTGTTCCTCAACCTTAATCCGCCGCTTCCGCGCGCGCCGCTTGCAAGCTCAACTTTTGCATATGTTTCAACATCGCCATCATGCCCACCTGGCGCTGCATTGTCAGCGCGCCCAGGTTCAGGCCGCGTACGTGATCCAAGCTAACGCTGGCCAGTTCAGCGCTCGTCAGACCACTGAATGAACCGGTCATCATGGATACCAGGCCCTTGACGATGATGGCATCGCTGGCACCCTGAAATTTATGCCGGTCATCCTCGCGGGTATGAATAATCCAGACTTTGGACATACAACCGTGCATCAAATGGGCATCATCCATGCAGTCCGCCGGGAAGGGGACCTTGTCAGCCCGTTTGCCAATATCAATGATGTATTCAAAGCGGCTCTCTTCGTCGAGCATATCCAAGGCCTCGACATATTCGTTGTATTGGGCCAAATTTTCAGCGGCTATGGTCATGGCTCTACCTGACGTCCCTCATCCGAACAAGGTCCGCGCCCGTTCCAGGGCTTTGATCATGGTATCGATCTCGTAGGTGGTGTTGTACATGGCCAACGAGGCGCGCACGGTGCCATCGACGCCCAGTCGGGCCATCAATGGTTCGGCGCAATGCTGCCCAACCCGTACCGCGACCCCTGCGCGGTCCAACGTGGCAGCCGTATCAAAGGGATGAATACCCTGTTGGATGAACGATAGGATCGCCGCTTTTTCGGGCGCCGTGCCGAACAGCTGAATATCGGGCAGTGCCATCAGGCGTTCCGTGGCATAGGCCAAGAGCAACCTTTCGTGCGCCGCTATTGCCTCCATCCCGATCGCAGAGACGTAGTCGATTGCGGCCCCCAGGCCGATCGCCTCGACAATGGGCGGCGTGCCCGCTTCAAAACGATAGGGCGGCTCCTGATAGGTGGTTTTCTCGAAAGTCACCGTGGCGATCATGTCGCCGCCGCCCTGATAGGGTGGCATTTGCGCCAGCAATTCGGCCTTGCCGTACAATACACCAATGGCATTGGGACCGTACAACTTGTGTCCGGTGAAGACATAAAAATCCGCATCCAGCGCCTGGACGTCAACGGTGCCGTGGACCACCGCCTGGCTGCCGTCCAATAGCACGGGAATGCCGCGCTCATGAGCTAGACCCACGATCTCCGCCGCTGGCAGCATGGTCCCCAGCACGTTGGAGCAATGGGTGATGGCCACAAGCTTGGTGTTTCCGTCCAGTAATGCGGCATAGGCATCCAGATCCAGAACCCCGGCATCATCGATCGGCGCCACCTTCAGCTCAATGCCTTTTTCATCGCGCAACATTTGCCAGGGCACGATGTTGGCATGGTGCTCCATGGCGCTGACGAGGACGCCATCGCCCTTGCCCAGAAATTTTCGGCCATAGGTGGCGGCCACTAGGTTGATCGCCTCGGTTGTGTTGCGCGTGATCACGATCTGATTTTCCGACGGCGCATTGATAAAGCGGGCGATTGTCTCGCGCACCCCTTCATAACGGTCGGTCAGGGTTTGGCTTAGATAGTGGGCGCCACGATGGACGTTGGTATATTGGTTTTCCAATACTTCGGTCATGGCATCGATCACCGCGCGCGGCTTCTGGGCCGAAGCACCGCTGTCAAAATAGACCAATGGCTTGCCATGAATTTGACGGCTTAGAATGGGGAAGTCCTGGCGTATCCGCTCCACATCGAAGCCGCCCTCGATATTGTGGCCCGGCTGGCTGCTGGGTTGTCCGATGGCATTCATGACGCCATCCAATCCGCGACCAGCCCTGTCAAAATCCCGCGCACCGCTTCGTCACTGGTCTTATCCAGGGTCTGGGCGACAAAGGCCGTCATCAGCAATTGCCGCGCCTCGGCCTCTGGAATACCGCGCGAGCGCAGATAGAACAGGCCAGATTCATCCAGTTCCCCGGCGGTCGCGCCGTGGCTGCATTTCACGTCGTCGGCCAGGATTTCCAATTCCGGCTTGCTGTCGATTTCCGCCTTGTCCGAAAGCAGCAGGGTCTTGTTCAATTGATGCCCTTCGATGCCCTGGGCATCCCGGCGCACCGTAATTTTACCCTGAAAGACGGCGTGCGCCTTGTTATCCAGAATGCCGCGGTAATCCTGATGGCTGGTATTGCCCCCAACCACATGATCCATCCAGATGGCATTGTCGCAATGCTGGGTCCCGCGCAATAGATAGATGCCGTTCAAGGCGGCATCCGCGCCGGCGCCTTGCAGGGCGATGTGAATTTCACTGCGGACCAACTGGCCACCCAAATTCAGGTCGAAATTCTCCAATTTGGCGCCGCCGTCCAGTTGTCCGGCCAGCGTAGCGATATGGCTGGCGCCCATGGCTTCCTGTTGGATCTTGTAACGGCGCAGATGCGCACCGGCGGCGGCCTGTAGCTCCGTGACGGCGTTAAGGAAATAATCGCCTTCAATATCGCCGCCATGACCTAGGTAATGTTCCACCACCGTGGCCTGGGCGCCGGCGCCGGCCAGGATCAGGTTGCGCGGATAACTTGCGCCCTGGCCTGACAAAAATGATATCTCAATCGGCCGTTCCACGACGCTGCCGGGTTCCAGCAGCAGGACGTAACCATCCCGGCTCAAAGCCTGGTTCAGGGCGGGCAGGGGTAGTTGTTGGCCCGTGGCTACCTGGCCCAGACGGCCGGCCAGAAGCTCCGGCGCATCCTTCATGGCCTGGGCCATGCTCAGCAGGCGCAATCCCGATGGCAGGTCCGTGGCCCCCGTGTGCAGGACGCCGTTGCTGAACACCAGCCGATGGCTGTTGGCCAGCAGGGCCGGGGGCACAATGCCCATCCGACCCGCGCCCCTGGTAAACAGGCGGTCCTGGATCGGTTTCAGGCTGGTATAACGCCAGGCCTCCACCTTGCGGTCCGGCAAACCGCTGGCTTCGAACCGTGCTGCCGCTGCCGCCCGCAACGCGGTCAGCCAGGGCAGGCCGGCGCCGGGCAGATCGGCCGCTAATTCATCCTGATACGCCTGCAGAGACATGGTCTAGGCCGCCTCCGCCCCGTCGAGGAATTGGGCATAGCCCTTTTCTTCCAGCTCCAACGCCAATTCCTTGCCGCCCGAGCGCGCGATCCGGCCATGGGCCAGCACGTGGACATAATCGGGCACGATGTAATCCAACAGGCGTTGGTAATGGGTGATCACCAGCAGGGACCGGGTCGGCCCGCGCAGGGCATTGACGCCGTCGGCAACCACCTTTAGGGCATCGATATCGAGGCCGCTGTCGGTTTCGTCCAGCACCGCCAAATAGGGTTCCAGCAACGCCATCTGCAGGATTTCGTTGCGCTTCTTTTCGCCGCCCGAAAAACCGACATTGACACCGCGCCGCAACATTTCGTCATTGATGTTCAGGCTGGCCGTATGCTGACGCAGACGCTTCATGAATTGCACCGCATCCAGTTCATCCTCGCCGCGCTGACGCCGCACTGCGTTGACGGCGGTTTTCAAAAACGTGGTGGACGAGACGCCGGGCAATTCGACCGGATATTGAAAGCCCAGAAAGATGCCTTGTGCGGCCCGTTCCTCGATCGCCATCTCGGTCAAATCTCGGCCCTGATAAGTGATGGAACCGGCCGTGATGTCATATCCATCCCGCCCGGAGATGACGTAGGACAATGTGCTTTTGCCAGAGCCGTTCGGGCCCATGATAGCGTGCACTTCGCCGGTGCCGATGGTCAAATCGATACCCTTGAGGATCTCGGTGCCGGCAACTTCGGCATGCAGGCCCTTAATTTCCAACATGTTACTCATATTCCTAACCGACGCTGCCTTCCAGTGAAATACCAACCAGTTTCTGCGCCTCGACGGCGAATTCCATGGGTAATTTCTGCAAGACCTGCTTGCAGAAGCCATTGACGATCATGGACAGAGCTTCTTCATCCGACAGGCCCCGTTGGCGGCAATAAAACAGCTGATCTTCGCTGATTTTTGCCGTCGTTGCTTCATGTTCGATCTTCGCCGAGCGGTTACGGTTTTCGATATAGGGCACCGTGTGGGCGCCGCATTTATCGCCGATCAGCAGGCTGTCACACTGGGTATAATTTCGCCCGCCCTTGGCGCCCGGCTGCATCCGCACAAGGCCGCGATAGGTGCTTTGCGAACGGCCGGCGGAAATGCCCTTGGCGATAATGGTCGAGGAGGTATTTTTCCCGATATGGATCATCTTGGTGCCCGTATCGGCCTGCTGCATGTTGTTGGTGATGGCGACGGAATAGAATTCACCCACCGAATTGTCACCCTGCAGGATACAACTGGGATATTTCCAGGTCACGGCGGAGCCGGTTTCGACCTGAGTCCACGAGACCTTTGAATTGCGGCCTCTACACGCTGCCCGCTTGGTGACGAAATTATAGATCCCGCCTTTGCCGTCCGCATCCCCCGGATACCAGTTCTGTACCGTGGAATACTTGATTTCGGCGTCGTCCATCAGCACCAGCTCGACGACGGCGGCATGTAACTGATTTTCGTCCCGCATGGGCGCGGTGCAGCCCTCCAGATACGAGACATGGCTGCCCTCGTCGGCGATGATCAGGGTGCGTTCGAACTGCCCCGTATTGGCCTGATTGATGCGGAAATAGGTGGATAACTCCATGGGGCAGCGGACGCCCTTCGGGATGTACACGAAGGAGCCGTCGGTGAAAACGGCGGAATTCAGCGTGGCGTAATAATTATCGGAATAAGGCACGACGGAGCCCATATATTTCCGCACCAGTTCGGGGTGCTCCTGCACCGCCTCGGAGATTGGGCAGAAGATCACCCCGGCCTTGGCCAGTTCCTTGCGGAACGTCGTGGCGACGGAAACGCTGTCAAACACCGCATCCACCGCGACGCCGGCCAGCATGGCCTGTTCATGCAGCGGAATACCGAGTTTTTCGTAGGTGCGCAGCAATTCCGGGTCGACCTCATCCAGGCTTTTCGGGCCATCTTCCATGGATTTCGGCGCGGCATAATAATAGGCGTCCTGAAAATCGATCTCCGGATAGTCAACCTTGGCCCAGGACGGCTCCTCCATGCCCAACCAGCGTTCATAGGCGCGCAGGCGCCATTGCAGCATCCAGTCCGGCTCGTTCTTCTTGGCCGAGATGAAGCGTATGATGTCTTCATTCAGGCCCTTGGGGGCCATTTCCGTCTCGATATCCGTGACAAAACCGTACTTGTACTTGTCCCCGGCAATCGAAGAGACCTGTTCGGCCGTTTCCGCCGTATAGCTCATTATGGCGCCCTCGTAATCTGTGTTTCCGGTTTAA
This sequence comes from Pseudomonadota bacterium, assembly GCA_027623205.1. Classification (GTDB taxonomy): domain Bacteria; phylum Pseudomonadota; class Alphaproteobacteria. The sequence goes on from JAQBYC010000048.1 coordinate 12,155, forward strand.
TATCAGCTTGTTGAACGCCAGTCTTAATTTCTAATCTCAATTCATCCGATGCCGGCTTAAAGGCGAAGGGCCGGGGCATCATGTCGGCCAGGCTAACACCTTGCAGGGCGCCTTCAATGGCGCGGTTGACCTGGTTCCAATGGCCGCTCATGGCGCACAACGGCAGAGAGCCGCACGACGTATCAGCGCCGTCGATGCAGGCGGTCAGGGCAATGGGACCTTCCAGGGCGGTGACAATCTCCGCCACCGATATATTTTTGGCAGCCCGGCCCAGGCTATAACCGCCACCGGCGCCCCGGTGCGAGATCAAGATATTTGCTTTGCCTAATTGTTTCAACAGCTTGGAGACCGAGGGCAGGGGCACACCGGAATCCAGCGCTATCCGTGCCGCCGTCACGACTTTGCCGTGATCGCCGGCCATATGGCTCAACATAACGACGGCGTAATCTGTCATTTTATTCAGGCGGATCATCGGCCACCTCATATACAGGACCAAAATGGTACTGTTTAAATAACCGTTTGCGCCACGATGTCAAGTGGCAGGCTGTCGCATTCTCTTCTGTACGCTCTTTGCTATTTCAGTACCTTTGTTGTTAGAAGACCTTCACGTTCATTAATCATTGCGCCGGAATAATCTCCCATGCCCCGCCTCATCCGAATTATGGCCCTGGTTTTGCTAACGTCCGTCATGGCAGCTGCCGCGAAAGCAGAGGAAAAGCCGCTGTTCGAGCTGGGATTGGTGGGCGGCGGCGGATATTTGCCCGATTATCCGGCCGCGGGACAGAACCATTTCAATGGCATTGTTCTGCCATTCGCGGTTTATCGCGGTAAGTTCTTCCGCGCCGACGACAAGGGATTGCGCGGCAGGCTGGTGCACAACCCGGATTTTGAGCTTGATGTCTCGCTAAGCGGCTCGTTGGATGCGGATTCCGATAAAAACGATGCCCGCCGTGGCATGCCGGACCTGGATCATCTGGCCGAATTGGGTCCGCGCGCGCAATGGACCGTGGCGCGGGCGGCGCGCTGGGCCAAGGTTGATCTGGAATTGCCGCTGCGGGCGGTTTTTTCCACGGATTTCTCCAGCGTCGAGCATCAAGGTTTTCTGATCGAGCCGCAACTGGCCTATCAACACGCAAATATCTTCCACAGCGGGGTCAAGCTAAAATTGGGGCTGTCGGTGATTTTTGCAGACAAAGACTTGCAGAGTTATTTCTATCAGGTCGAACCCCGCTTCGCGACCGCCAGCCGCCCGGCCTATGACGCACAAGGTGGCTATCTGGGCAGCCGGCTGCGCCTATCGCTGCTGCGTCCCTTTGGCAAGCGCCTCAAACTGTTCGCCGCCGCCGATGTGAATTCCCACAGCGGCGCGGCGAACGAAGACAGCCCTCTGTTCCGCGAAAAGCTAACCTATGGCGCTGGCCTGGGCCTGATCTGGTCCTTCTACCATTCCGACCGCACGGTGAATGAATAGCCCGGCCAGACGCTTCATCTTTAGCTCTATGCCGCGTCCTCCAGCACCATATCGGCAGCTTTTTCGCCGATCATCAGGCAGGCGGCATTGGTGTTGCCCGATACCAGCGTCGGCATGATCGAACCGTCCGCCACGCGCAGGCCAACCATGCCGCGCACCCGCAGGCGTTCATCCACCACGCCACGATCATCGGGACCCATGCGGCAGGTGCCCGTGGGATGATAGGTGGTCTCCGCTGTACGGCGGATCCAGTCCAGCGTCGCGTCGTCGCCCTGGATCGCCGCGCCTGGCGCCTCTTCCACGCCGCGGAAGGCATTCATGGCCTGAGTATTCATCAGGTCCCGGGTCCAGTGGGTGCCATCCAGCAGACAGCGACGGTCCAGTTCGGTCGACAGAAAATTGAAGTTGATGGCCGGATCTACATTGGGATCGGTGGACTTGATATGGATGCTGCCCAAACTTTCCGGCCGCATTTGATAGACCGTGGCGATCATCCCCGGCTCGGGGCCCAGGCGCCGGGCGTTCGGGTCAGTGTACCAATAGGGCACCAGGTGAAGCTGTACATCGGGGCTTTCCATTTCAGGCCGGGTACGCATAAAAGCCAGCATGGGCGCCGAGGGCAGGGATAGAAAGCCTTTCCGAGTCAGGGCATAGCGCAGGATCTGCCAGCCCAGGCCAAGGCCGCTGGCGCGGTCGTTATAGGTGACCTTGGGTTGGGTGACGCGCCATTTCAAGCGCGGGGCAATATGATCACGCAGGCTTTCGCCAACGCCCGCCAGATCGTGGCGTACTTCGATACCATGACCGCGCAGGCGCTCGGCCTGGCCGATGCCGGATAGTTCCAGCAATTGCGGTGATTTGATGGAGCCGGCGCAGAGGATGACTTCACGGCCCGCTCTGGCTTCTATCGTCTGGCCATTGGCCCTATAGGCGACGCCGACCGTGCGCTTGCCTTCCAGCAACAACCGTTCAACCAACACTTCTGTCTCGACCGTCAGATTAGCCCGGGTCATGGCCGGCTTTAAATATCCGGCGGCGGCGGAGGCGCGTTTGCCATTTCGGATAGTGGTCTGGGTCTTGCACATGCCTTCCTGGCTGGCGCCGTTGTAATCCTGGTTGCGGGGCAGGCCGACTTCGGCCCCGGCGGCGAACCAGGCGTCATAAAGGGGACTTTCGTCAGGGCATTCGCTGACATGGATCGGGCCGCCCGCGCCGCGAACGCCGTCATCACCGCGCTCAAAATCCTCCAGCTTACGAAAGTAATGCTGGACACTGTCAAAGTCCCAGCCCCGGTTGCCCTGCTGGGCCCAGGTGTCGTAATCCAACGGCTGGCCGCGCACATAGACCAGACCATTGATGGCCGAGGAACCGCCCAAAACCTTGCCCCGGGGCACCGCGATGGCCCGATTGGCGGTGTTCTCCTCAGGCTCCGAGCGGAAGCGCCAGTTGGCCGCCGGATTATCGATCAGTAAACCGAAGCTGATCGGGAAGGATGTCCAGATATTGCTGCGCTTGCCCGCTTCCAGGACCAGGACCTTGTGCCGGCCATTGGCGGTCAAACGATTGGCCAATACGCAACCGGCGGATCCGGCACCGACGATAATATAATCGTATTCCATGACGTGCTCCCAATATTATCCTGCCAGATTACGCCCACCGTGCACCGGGGTCCATGCCTACAATCGAGCACCCCCGGCCTGGATCAAGAGGCGCGGAATGCAGGCAATGATTGGCACCGTTGTTTACTGGCGCCTGGCGCCCAGAACGGCGCGCTAGGCGCCAACAGCAAAGGCCCGCGTCCGGAAGACGCGGGCCTCGCGATATTGGATCGTCGGCTATTTCAGGTGGAGCGTCGCGCCAACTTGGGCTCTAGTAATAGCTCCGGGCCGTGCTGCCGCCGGTGGGAGCCAAGCCGATATCCTGGCGCATGTGATCATTCAGCGAGGTGAGGCGGGCTTCGCGGTTTGGCGACAGCAGCCGCTTGAAACCCTTCGCCATGGCGCGTCCGGCAAGGCCGAATAGCCGACCCATTTCCAGTGCCTGCAAACGCCGGCCGTAGAAGACCGCATCATTGTAGTCGACCAGAATTGTGGCCTCGCTGGGGGAGAATTCCCGCGCCAACTGGCGCTCGATTTGTTTGTGAAAGCTCATATTTAGTTCCGCCTAGGTTATGCGCGGGTCTTGCTGGTGCTCCATGCCCGTGTCTTGTATGTTGCAATGCATATATCGTAATCGTTAACAAAAACAATACGTTGGTTCATAAAATTGCCTGATAGTTTTGCATTGCAGCATTGCATTGCACGCATGGCTTTAAAGTGTGATTGCCACGTTGCCATACAGGGGCCGAGGGCGGCATAATTGGCCCCATGAAAAAAGACCAAAATGCCCCCAGCAAGGACGGGAACCGGCGGGACGGGGGGGATCGGGCCGGACGCCTCAAAGCCCTGCGGGAGGAGTTGGCTGGACGTGGCTTGGACGGCTTCCTGGTGCCCATGGCTGACCAATATCAGAACGAATATGTACCCGCGGCGGCGCAGCGGATCGCCTGGCTGACCGGGTTTACCGGCTCGGCCGGCATGGTGGTCGTGCTGGCGGACCGCGCCGCCGCCTTTACGGACGGCCGCTATACCCTGCAGATTACCGAACAGGTAGACGGTGATTTGTACGAGTGCCTGCATATTAGTGAGACACCGCCGCCTGACTGGATCGCGGCGAACCTCGGCGCGGGCGGCAAACTTGGCTTTGACAGTTGGCTGTTCACCGAGGACGGCGTGGCCCGCTATCGCACGGGGGCAGTGGCGGCGGGCGGTGAACTGGTGGCCGTAACAGACAACCCCCTAGACACGGTATGGCGGGACCGCCCAGACGAGCCCATGGCTCTGGTAGTGCCTCATGATATCGCTTTCGCAGGCGAAACCTCCGCCAGCAAGCGAACCCAGCTGGCCGCTGGTCTCGCCGCTGCAAAGGTCGAGGCCACAGTCCTCACCGCGCCGGATTCCATTGCCTGGTTGCTGAATATCCGCGGCGGCGATGTGCCTCATTCACCGTTACCTCTGTCCTTGGCAATTTTGTATCGAGATAGTCGGGTGGAGTTGTTTCTGGACCCGGCAAAGCGGGGCAGAGGTCTAGCGGATCATTTGGGTAATGCTGTCCCGTTGCAGCCTGCAGAGGCATTTGCGCCGGCCCTGGATGCGCTTGCCGGCAAGCGGGTACAGATGGACGCTGGGGCGACCGCAGCGTGGGTGTTCGAGCGCCTGAAAACGGCGGGCGCCACAATTGTGCGGGGCAGCGATCCCTGCCAACTGCCAAAAGCGATCAAGAACGAGGTCGAGTTAAAGGGCGCCCGCGCTGCCCACGGACGGGACGGCGTGGCGCTGGTGCGCTTCCTGCATTGGTTATCGGTGTTTGCGCCGCAAGGAGAGCTGGACGAGTTGTCGGTCGAGGCGCAATTGGAAAACTATCGTCGGGACGGCGAACATTTTCGCGACTTGAGCTTTCCCACCATCACGGGATCGGGTCCCAACGGCGCCATCGTGCATTACCGGGTTACGGCGGAAAGCAACCGGACCTTGGGCACTGGCGAGCTCTATCTCGTGGATTCGGGTGCGCAATATCTGGACGGCACCACCGATGTTACCCGTACCATCGCAATCGGCCAGCCCAGTGACGAAATGCGGGATCGTTTTACCCGGGTACTCAAAGGCCACATTGCCATTGCCACTACCCGGTTTCCGGCCGGCACCACCGGTGCCCAGTTGGACGTGCTGGCCCGTCACGCCCTGTGGCAAGCGGGTTTGGACTTCGATCATGGCACGGGCCACGGGGTCGGTAGCTATCTCAACGTACACGAAGGGCCGCATTCCATTTCAAAGCGGCAACAGACCCAGGACCTGCGTCCCGGCATGGTGGTTTCGAACGAGCCGGGCTATTACAAGACCGGCGTCTACGGTATTCGCATCGAAAATCTGATGGCCGTGCGGACGGCGGAGGTTCCTGGCGCCGAACGGTCAATGCTGGAATTTGAAACCCTGACCCTGGCTCCCATTGACCAGAACGCCATTGACGCCGATCTGTTGACGGCCCCGGAAAAAGCCTGGCTGAACGCCTATCACCAGCGGGTTTACGATGTCCTGTCGCCGCAAATTGACGACCCAACCCGCGAATGGCTGGAGGAAGCAACCCGGGCCATGGAATAGCCCCAAGGTGGAACGGGCTGTGGATTAGCTTTTGGGTGGTTTACCCGGACGACGTAAATCCCGGGTTGCGGTCTGGATGTGATGATCCATGGCCGACCAGGCGGCGGCGGCATTGCCTGTTTTGATGGCGGTAAAGATTGCCTGATGCTGTGACAGTGAGGTCCGGGCCAAGCCCTTGGCGCGGTCCGGTGACAGGGTCAACCGTTCGGCAATCCAGGTTTGGATCTGCCCACGGATTACATTGATCAGGCGATACAGGATTCTATTCTGCGTGGCGCGGGCAATTTCAAAATGAAAGGTCGCGTCAAACGCCTGAAATTGCGCGGGATTATTCAAATGCTCGGCCATGCCGTGGATGGTTGCCTCTATCGCAACTAGATTTTCGGGCTTCGCACGCATGGCTGCCCAATGGGCGGCGTTGGTTTCCAGCATGTGGCGGGTTTCCACCAGATCATCTCGGCCCTCGAGGTCCAGCAAGAGACCCCACTCCAGTGGCTTTTGAAACTGCCCGGTTTCGGCTGCGATATAGGTGCCGCTGCCCGCCCGGCCTTCAAGGATGCCCATGGTGATCAATGGTTTTAGGGCTTCACGCACGGAGGTGCGGCCAACCCCGAAGGTCTTGCACAATTCCCGTTCCGAAGGCAGCCGGTCGCCCGGTTTGAGGACGCCGGTGGAGATCAGGTGCCATAGTTGATCCACGATGGCTTCGCTAACCCTGGCCCGTCTGATTCGAAGAAACGGTGCTGCTCTTGCAGCTATTGGGTCGGCTATTTGGGTCATAATCTTTCGGCTGCGGGCGGCTCTCGCTTTACAGGCCTGGACAAGCCTCTTAAAATTGGTCTGACCAATTTTGATCTTTAGGCACTGGTTGCGTCAAGTCTGGATGTGAACAGGTCCAGGGTGGGAGAGTTTCGGTGGTGGATCCATTCGCCGGTCTTGGAAAGCGGGTCGAGCTGGTCTCGACCGACAAGTACTTCCGCGACATTTCTATTGGCCTTTATGCCCGTGAAGATGCCGGTGGGTGGATTTTCCGGGTGCGCAGCTTCGCCCGTTATGACGGTCTCGACGATCGTATTGGCTTTATTGTCGGCGCGATGCAGACCCTGGGCGGCATGCAACAGGCGGCAACGGATACTTTGCGTTTTCCCTGCGGCAGCGAGCATTTGGTTGCCGTGCGGCGGTTGTTTTTGCAGGCCTGCAAGGAAAAACCTGAAACGACAGTCGGCGCGCCGGCGCTATCCCTATGGGACAAAAAATCTGAATTAACCGTCAAGGCTCTGGGTCTGGGGCAGGGGGTCTACGCCCTGTCGGCCGACGGTGTGGCGGAAAGTGATCAAATCAAGCGGCGGCTAAATGCCTTGCGCAACGCCTTGGTGAAATTGGCTGACGCCGAGGCTGACGAGATGCATGGTGAACGCTTCTGTTTTTCCTGCGGGCAGGCACACGATCCGCTGGTCGGTCTGTTGTTGCAGGCGGCCCCCAATGTCCGCGCCATCATGCGGGAACACGAAATGAATGCGGCCCGTGGCGTCCTGGCGGCGCCGGGCAATCAGAACTAGGAGGGGCCCATGGCACAACAGCAGAACGGACAGGCAATTCCGGCCATGACCAGCCGGGAACGGGTGCTGGCCGCCCTGCGGGGGCAACCGGTGGATCGCACACCGGTCTGTTGCCCAACCTCGGTCGCCACGGTGGAATTAATGGACCTGGTCGATGCGCCGTTTCCCGACGCCAACCGACAGGCCGAGCCCATGGCGCGTCTGGCCGCGACGGCCCATACAATCCTGGGCTTTGACAGTGTCATGCCGGTGTTCTCCATAATTCAGGAATCTTCGGCGCTGGGCTGCAAGATGCAGTGGGAGGGCAAGGATAATTGGCCGACAGTGCGCATGAGCGAGCCGATCTGGGACAGTCCGGACGATATTTATGTGCCCAACGATCTGATTGAGCACCCCGATACCAAATGCGTGCTGGACGCCATCAAGTTGTTGCGCCAGGAGTTGGGCGCCGACGTCGCAATCATAGGCAAAACCATGGGGCCGTGGTCGCTGGCCTACCACTGCTTTGGCGTGGAAAAATTCCTGCTGTTGTCCCTGGACGATCCGGCGGCGACGAAGGAGATATTGGCGAAATTAAAGAAGGTCACCATCGATTTCGGGAATGCCCAGATTGAGGCCGGAGTTGATGCCCTGACCTTGCCCGACCATGCCACCGGCGATCTGGTCAGCGGCGAATATTACCAACGATATCTGCGCGATCTTCATATTGAGTTCGCCGAGCGTATTCCCTGCCCCCTGATCTTGCATATCTGTGGCCGCACCGTTGATCGTATGGGCTTTATCGCCGAGACCGGCATGGCCGCCTTTCATTACGATTCGAAAAACAAACCGGGCGAATCCATGGACACCGTGGCCGGGCGCATCGCACTGGTGGGCAATATAAACAACCCCGAAACCCTGTTCTCGAAGGGCCCCGATGACGTGAAAGCCGAGGTCTTTGCCAACCTGGACGCAGGGGTTCAGATGATCGGCCCCGAATGCGCCATTCCCTTGCAGACCTCCATCGCCAACCTGCGCGCCATACCCGAGGCGGTACAGGAATGGCATGCCCGGCATTGAGCTAGATTTTCATCCCATCATGCTGATCCATCTTTTTAATGAAACGGTAGCGGAACAATGGCGGAATTAAGCGATGTCCAGAACCAGACACTCCGTGACGAGATAGAGGAGTATCTTGAGCGGCCCGAGGAAATCGCGCGCTTTATCGAGCTCTTCGCCCGCGCTAAACCTGCCTTGCAGGAAATTGCCGCGGCGATTGTCGAGGGCGATGACGCCGCCGCCGATCGTCTGACCGTGGCCGCCCTGGAGCAAGGCATCGAAGCAATCGAAATCATGGACGATGGCCTGATCGGTGGCATGGGCATCGTCGGCATCAAGTTTCGCGAGAATTTCGTATTCGTACCGGAAGTGTTGAGTTGCGCGCGGGCCATGCGGGCCGGCATGGCGCATATCGAGCCGATCCTGTCGGCCGCGGGCGTCGAGAAGCACGGCACCGTCATCATGGGAACGGTGAAGGGTGATTTGCATGATATCGGCAAGAACCTATGCATCATGATGCTGCGGGGTTCCGGCTTTGACGTCATAGATCTGGGCGTCGATGTGGCCGAGGATGCCTTCATAGACGCGGTGGAGCAAAGCGGCGCCAGGGTGTTGGGCATGTCCGCCCTACTGACCACCACGATGCCCAACATGGGCCGGACGATCGAGGCCTTTATCGATGCCGACTTGCGCGATGAGGTGCAGATCATGGTCGGGGGGGCGCCGGTTACACAGGAATTCTCGGACGATATGGGCGCCGACGGTTATGGCGCGGATGCCTTGAGCTGCGTTGCCGTGGCCAAGGAATTGATGACGGCCGTGGCCTAGGGCCGCTTGAAGGCAGGAAAGACAGCGCGTGGCCGGGCCGGCGAAAAAAGATTACCAGCAGCGTCTGGATCAAATTACCGAGATATTCGCTGATATCATGGGCGAAGCCCAGGATCATCTGCAGGGGCAGGGACGCTGTCCCTACCGCACTGCCAAGGATATCTGCACCGCGAAATTCGGTTGCGCCAACCGCGCGCGGCCGGGCGCCAGGGATGCCGCGCCCATCTGCGCCCACGACGGTACTTTGGACTTTCGCAGTGCCTGGGAAAGCCGGCCGGAGAGTTATCGGAAAACCAGGGATAAAATCGAACAGGTGCGCCTGCAGGCTGCGGCAAAACGCGGCCAAGCACAAGTGGGCGGGCATGAAGACCGCCGCGCCGGCATGGAAGGCAAGGCGGCCGAAACGCAGACCCTGTTCGACCGGGCCGATGTTGGCGGGCTGCATCTGGCCAGTTCCTGTGGCCGCTATGGCGATTGCCACGAATGCATCGTCACCGTGAACCAGGGAATGGAGGCCCTGGCCCCGCGCACGGAGGCGGAAGCGTTCCTGCCCGAACATTACCGTCTTGCTTGTCAGGCGGAAATTATCGACGCCGGCGCCGAGATCACGTTCGAGCCATTGATCCGCGCGCCGCGTATTTTGCAAACCTCGTTCGAAAAACCCATCAGCCTGGCCCCGGCTGTTACGCGACGGAACGGGGAGGTCTTGCGTGACGGTGAGGTGATCGATAAGTACCGGGGCCATATTCTTGGCTTGGCGATTGATCTTGGCACCACCACCGTGGCCGCGAACCTGTTCGATCTGCAAAGCGGCGCATGCATCGCCATGGCGTCTTTTGAAAATCCGCAACGATTTGGCGGCAGCGATGTGATGCATCGGATCTCGTACGATGGTGGTCCGCACCGGGGCGAAATGCACAAGGTCATCATCAACGCCCTGAACCGGGAGATCGAGGGACTATGCGGGCGGTTTGCCTTCAATCGCCGGGAAATTTACGAAATCGTGGTGGCGGGCAACTCCACCATGCGGGATCTTTTCTTCAATGGTGATGTGCAACCCATCGGCCAACGCCCCTATAAATCCCCGGTGGAGCTGGCCTTTATGGCCGGTGAACGGGACAGCACGGCGCTGGTCGTGGAAGCGCGGAAACTGCGCCTGCGGGCGCATCCGAAATGTCTGGTGCATGGCCTGCCCTTGATCGCCAGCCATGTGGGCGGGGATGCCGCCGCCTCGCTGTTGGCCCTGGATATCTCGCCCGACGACGACGATGTGGTGATGCTGGTCGATATGGGCACCAATACGGAAATTGCGCTCGCCGGCCGGGGCCGCCTGATGGTCGCCTCGTGCCCCGCTGGACCGGCCTTCGAGGGCGGGTTGGTGCGCCACGGCATGGCCAGCTACGACGGCGCAATCGAGGCCGTCAGCGAAAGCGACGACGGCGGCTTTCAATGGCGCACCATTGGCGATGTGGCCCCGCTGGGCCTATGTGGCTCTGGCCTGATTGACCTGCTGGCGGTGCTGCGGCGCACGGACCGCATGAATGAAAAAGGCGCCCTGGCGCGTGATAAGGGCAAACGCAATGCTGAAATTCTGATTGCGCCGCACGCGGCATCGGGCAAATCAATCACTATTTCCGGCCTGGATATCAGCCATCTGGCCCAGGCCAAGGCGGCCTCTCATGCCGGACAGAATATTCTGATGCGGCGTTTTGGCGTAGGCGCGGATGACATCAGCCGCCTGTATCTGGCGGGGGGGTTTGCGTCCCATGTGGATTTCCACAATGCGGTGGAAATTGGCCTGCTGGCGCCGGTTGCGAAAGACCGCATGGTTAAGGCCGGCAATAGCGCACTGTTGGGCGCGGGCGAAGCCTTGTTGAACACGGGCCGGCGGGCGTACCTGGAACAATTGGTGCGTCGGGCGGAACATGTGGAACTGGAAAGCGAGGCGAATTTCTTCGAGATCTTCGTTGAAGCCTGCTTTTTCAAGCCGATGCAATAAATCACCATCGACAATGCGTAGAGGAAGCGCTCATGAAGATTGACGGGATGGATCGCGAGTTCATTGTTATTGGCGAGAATGTGCATACCACCCGCGCCCTGTTGCGGCGCAACAAGCGCGTCACCACGGACGAGGCCGGTGCCGATGTCATTAACTATGTCACGCTCTCCGGGGAAGAGCGTTCTCTGCCAATTCCAGAGGCAATCAAAGCGACCCAGGATTTTCAGGAGGGCCGTGTTAAGCATTTCAAGGCCGCCCTGCAACAGGCCATGTTCGGCACCGGCCCGGCGCAGGCCGAGGGGCTTTGCTATATCCAAGCGATCGTTGAAAAACAGGAGGCCGCAGGCGCTGACTATCTTGACGTCAATGTGGATGAGGTCTCGCTAAAAAAGGAAGAACAAATAGAGGCCATGCAATGGCTGACGGGCAGGGTGCAGGATCTGGCGACGCGTCCCCCGTCCATTGACTCATCCGATATCGACGTCATTGCCGCCGGGCTGGCCGTCTATGATGGACGCAATGGCCCGGCCATGCTGAATTCGGCTTCTTTGGAGCGTCCCACGGCCCTTGATTTGGCACAACAGTTCGGCACCACGGTTATTGTGACGGCATCGGGCCAAAGCGCCATGCCCGACGGCGCCGCAGGCCGGGTCGCCAATGCGACAACGATGATAGAGGCCGCCCTGGCAAAAGGCATCCCGGCCACTGACATATATCTTGATCCGCTGGTCTTTCCCGTTTCAGTGGATCCCGAGTTTGGCCGCCACTGCCTGGACGCCATAACCGAAATCCGGCGACGCCATGGCCCGGACATACATATCACGGGGGGCATTTCGAACGCCTCATTCGGCGTTCCCGCCCGCAAGTACATCAACGAAGCCTTTTTGCGCCTCGCGGTGCAGGCTGGGGCCGACAGCGGCATCATGGACCCGGTACAAAACGATCCCAACATGGCGCTGGCGCCGGGCACACCATCGAATGCCATCGCCCTGGCCATGGACGTGGTTTTGGGCCGGGACGCGGATTGCGCTACTTATATCAAGGCCTGGCGCAAGAAAGAACTGGCTTAGCGCGCTTAGCTCAGATTTGCGCGTAATTTTCGGCGAGGGCTTTGATTGGTGGTCCCTGGATGCGGTCAAAATTGCCGGCCGTTTGCCGATGGAGGTTTTTGAATTGGTGCGACGAATACAGGATTAACCAGCATCAGGCAGTGGGCAAAGATGGGTTGCCTTTGCCAACCGTCTGGGCCATGTTGGCTTGGTTGCGACCACACTGCTGCTGCGGGCGGTTAGCTCAGATGGTAGAGCGCCTCGTTTACACCGAGGAAGTCGGCGGTTCGATCCCGTCACCGCCCACCATTTTTCTTGAAATTTAGTTAGTGCCTAAAGACAGTGTGTTAGGATGACAAATTGATCTGATGCTTTATTATAAATATTTTACATAATATACATTATCGGATTTAATTCCGCCTGATGCAAAACCATTGCGTCATGCCAATGGGTCGCTATAGTCCCCCATCATGACGGAAGAAATCCTGAACCTGCCCCCCATGGCCCGCTTATTGGCAATCATGGCGCGATTGCGTGACCCAAACGGCGGTTGTCCATGGGATCTGGCGCAGGACTTTACCTCAATCGCTCCCTATACCATTGAGGAAGCCTACGAAGTCGCCGATGCCATTGCCAACGGCGACATGACGGATCTGCGCGACGAGTTGGGCGATTTATTGCTGCAGGTGGTATTCCACGCCCAAATGGCGTCGGAACGGGACGCGTTCAATTTTGAAGCCGTTGCCACGGCCATATCCGACAAGATGATCAAACGCCACCCCCATGTATTTGGCCTCGATCACTTTCGTAGCGCCGAGGCGCAAACCATTGCCTGGGAAGAACAAAAGGCGATCGAGCGGGCGCGATTGGCAGCGGCGGAAAAACGCCCGGACTCGGCGCTCGATGGCGTGGCTGGCGCCCTGCCCGCCTTGACCCGCGCCTTGAAGTTGCAAAAACGCGCCGCCCGGGTTGGTTTCGACTGGCCCGACGTCGCCCCGGTCCTGGACAAAATTGCCGAAGAAATGGCGGAACTGCAGGCCGAAATAGACGCCGCAGATGTACCGGGCATGGCGGACGAACTTGGTGATTTACTCTTCACTATGGTTAATTTGGCTCGCCATCTGAAGATCGAGCCGGAAGCTGCCCTACGCGCCGCCAGCAATAAGTTCGAGCGCCGGTTCCGCTATCTTGAAGGTACCTTGGCGGCACGGGGCATTAAACCGGCGGAGCTTGATATCAAGCAACTGGAAGAGATCTGGCTAAATGCTAAACAACAAGAGAATACATAAACTTACAGATCATTGTTCATGCCGAATAAGCCACGACGCAAATTCTGCCAGGCGCCTGCTCCAACGGCCGCCAGCAAGGGCGACGGGTGGTTAATGACATTTATATCATAAAGACTGCCGTCCAGGCGGGCGGTATGGCCGCCGGCCTCGGCCAGTAACAATAACCCCGGTGCGTGGTCCCATGGGTTGGTGCGCAGATAAAGAGCGTAATGCAGCCTGCCCTGCAGCATCAGCTGATATTCCAGGCCGGCGCAGTGGAGAACCAGCAATGGACCCACCGCGTCGAAATTTCGCGCCGCCGTGGCCGCCAGGTCCCGATCATAACCACTCAGATGCAGGCAGCCGGAAAGGCGCTCCAGAGCAGGTTCAGGACCCAATGCTACCCGCCGGCCATTCAGATAGGCGCCAGCCCCCTTTTCGGCCATGGCCATGACGTCATGCACCGGATCATAGATCCAACCGCCAACCACCTCGCCGGCCACGATCAGGGCTACCATGCAAGCGAACAAGGGCACGCCGGCGGCATAATTGATGGTGCCGTCAATCGGATCGATCAGCCAGCAAGGCCTCTCCCCCTGTAAGGCTTGTAACAGGGCCGGATTTTCACCTACCGCCTCTTCCCCAACCATTACGCTGCCGGGCAATAAAGAGGACAGCGCCCGGTTCAGGGCCCGTTCGGTCTCGAGATCCGCAACAGTGACCAGATCGCCCGGGGTTTTCTCTGAAATTTCGTGCGATAGCAGGTTCTGAAAGCGGGCTAGAGCTTCGGTTCGTGCGACTTCCTTTATGACCGCCGCGACGGCGGCGGGATCAGGTAGATCAACCATGTGGTGAACATCCCCATGTGAAAAAGGGGCCGCCTGGCAGCGACCCCTTCCCCTCACGTAACAACTGGTAAAGGATCTACATCATGCCGCCCATGTTGGGCATGCCGCCGCCTGCATCGTCGGCGGGAGCATCGGCAACCATCACTTCCGTGGTGATCAGCAGGCCGGCAATAGACGCCGCATCCTGTAGCGCCGCACGCACGACCTTTGTCGGATCAACGATACCGGCTTTGAACATATCGACATATTTTTCGGTCTGGGCATCAAAACCCAAGTTCATATCGCTGCTTTCCAACAGTTTGCCGGCAACCACGGCGCCATCGGCGCCCGCGTTCTCGACAATCTGGCGCAAAGGCGCCTGTAGGCTCCGGCGCACAATATCGACACCGACTTGTTGGTCGTCATTGGCAACCTTGATCTTTTTCAACGCCGCGCCGGCCCGCAAAAGCGCACAACCGCCGCCGATCACAACACCTTCCTCGACCGCCGCGCGGGTCGCGTTCAGAGCGTCATCGACGCGATCCTTGCGCTCCTTAACCTCGACCTCGGTGGCACCGCCAACCTTGATCACCGCAACACCGCCGGCCAATTTGGCCAGACGTTCTTGCAGTTTCTCGCGATCGTATTCCGACGATGTCTCCTCGGTCTGCGCCCGAATTTGTGCACAACGGCCTTCAACATCGCCCTTTTTGCCGTTGCCGTCGACGATGGTGGTTTCTTCCTTGGTGATCGAGACCCGCTTGGCGCGGCCCAACATGTCCAGCGTCACGTTTTCCAGCTTGATGCCCAGATCTTCGGAAATCACCTGGCCGCCGGTCAAAATAGCGATATCTTCCAACATCGCTTTCCGGCGGTCACCGAAACCGGGTGCCTTGACGGCGGCAACTTTGAGGCCGCCGCGCAGCTTGTTGACGACCAGGGTCGCCAGGGCTTCGCCTTCCACATCCTCGGAGATGATCAGCAATGGCCGACCTGACTGGGCCACCGTCTCCAACACCGGCAACATGGGCTGCAATGAAGTGAGCTTGGATTCGTGCAACAGGATGTAAGGATCTTCCAATTCCGCGGTCATCTTATCGGCATTGGTGATGAAATAGGGCGAGAGATAGCCCCGGTCGAACTGCATGCCTTCGACCACATCCAACTCGGTCTCCAGGCCCTTGGCCTCTTCAACCGTGATGACGCCCTCCTTGCCAACTTTTTGCATGGCCTTGGCGATCATGTTACCGATCTCGACTTCGCCATTGGAGGAAATGGTCCCAACCTGGCGTACTTCCGCCTCGGTCGAAATGGTCTTGGATTGCTTGCCAAGGTGGGCAACAACCGCCTCCACGGCAAGGTCAATACCGCGACGCAGATCCATCGGGTTCATGCCCGCCGCGACGGACTTGCAGCCCTCGCGCACAATAGCTTGGGCTAGCACGGTAGCCGTGGTGGTGCCATCGCCAGCAATATCGTTGGTTTTGGACGCGACTTCACGGACCATTTGCGCGCCCATGTTCTCGAACTTGTCTTCCAGTTCGATCTCCTTGGCGACCGTCACGCCGTCCTTGGTGATACGGGGCGCCCCGAAGGACTTGTCCAACACCACATTGCGGCCCTTGGGGCCCAGCGTAACCTTCACCGCATCGGCGAGGATATCGACGCCACGCAGCATGCGCGCACGGGCATCGGTACTAAAACGAACTTCTTTTGCCGCCATTTGTCGGGGCTCCTTTATTCAATGACACCCATGATGTCGGATTCTTTCATGATGACCAGTTCTTCGCCATCCAAGGTCACCTCTGTACCGGCCCATTTACCGAACAGAACACGGTTGCCTTTTTTGACGTCCAACGCGTGAATTTTGCCGTTCTCGCCACGGGTGCCTGCACCTGCAGCTATAACTTCTCCCTCCATCGGCTTTTCTTGCGCCGTGTCAGGGATGATGATGCCGCCCGCGGTCTTTTCTTCGCTAGCCAGGCGGCGGACCAGCACGCGGTCATGCAACGGTCTGATTTTCATCAGATACCTCCAGAAATTGCTGTTAATTAAGGTTTCTCGGAACTTGTTAGCACTCTAATCAAGTGAGTGCCAGCTATATAGGGTCGGTAATTTGGACTGTCAATACATCGCCCCTGCAATCGTCCCGCAACGTTGCGGAAAGGCGAAATAAATTCGTTCTTCCAAGTCCCGTTTTGGCACGGCCGCGGCAACCACGGTGTCGAATTATCTAACAGTTTTCGCCCTTGCCATAGAAACATAATGAGGTAAGCCATTGAAAATAAATGGCTCGCGTTATTGGCATGGTTGTTGCGTTCCCACCAGGTAGGCTGTCCTCACAATGCGGAGCAACATATCATGCAAGCCAGAAACTTCATCGGTGCCATGGGCATGACTTTATTGGTTCTACTCGCCGGTGTTGCCAGAGTGGATGTACTTGCTAATTTTATGGGCGCATTCTAAGCCTCACAGCTTTTCCGCAGCCACTGTCAACCGTGCTGGACCCCGCCCGGTAAACGCGCTTCAATACACCCGGTTAAGATGAAATACGCGGGGTTGGCTGTGGATATCGGGGTTATGACTTTCAATACGGATTATGGCATTCGGGCCGACCACATGGCCGTGGCATTGGAAGATGCGGGCTATGAATCTTTCTGGGTACCGGAACATACGCACATTCCGGCCGACCGGCGCTCGCCTTATCCCGGCGGTGGTGAACTGCCTCGTCCCTATTATCATATGGCCGACCCGTTCGTTTCCCTGGGCGTGGCGGCCGGGGCGACCAAACGTTTAAAGCTGGCGACTGGAATCTGTCTGGTGGTCGAACGCGACCCCATTATCCTGGCCAAGGAAGTGGCAACCCTGGACATGCTGTCGAATGGCCGTTTCCTATTTGGAATTGGTGCCGGCTGGAACGCCGAGGAGATGGAGAATCATGGCGTATGCTTCAAAACTCGCTTTAAGTTACTGAAGGAACAGATTGAATGCATGAAGGTTATCTGGTCTGAAAAGAAAGCCTGTTATCATGGCAACTTCATCAATTTCGATAACATAATTTCCTATCCGAAGCCTGTCCAAACACCCCACCCACCCATTATATTTGGCGGCGCCACCCCCCTGGCGCGCCAGCGCGTCGTCGATTTTTGCGACGGCTGGATGCCTATAGACGTGCTTTTGGATGATTTGCCCGACGCCATGGCGGACCTGCGGCGCCGCGCGGAAGCCGCCGGTAGAGAACCTAAATCCATCAGCGTAACCGTGTTCGCCTTCGACGGAGCCGATGGTGACACCATTCTGCGCTACCACGATCTTGGCATCGACCGGCTGGTGCTGGTGGCGCCGCGCGCCAGGGATGATGCCCTGGCGTTCGTCGATCGATTTGCCGAAATGAATGTCCGCGTGGCCTAATTTACCAGCACTGACAAAATATCCTATGATAACGGCTGATTCGATGCGAGATCAGTCACAGTTGAGTTCAATCGGGGGGGAGATAATGTTCGAAAGGCTGTCCAGTGGTGTGGCCGTTACCTTTACTTTACTGGTTTTAAGCAATCCTGCGTCCGCGGCTGAAGCGGCGTTGAATGGGGCCGATACGGCCTGGATATTGACCTCCACGGCCTTGGTGCTTTTTATGACCCTGCCCGGTCTGGCGCTGTTTTACGGCGGCCTCGTGAGGGCCAACAATGTCTTGTCCGTGCTGATGCATTGCTTCGCCATCGCCTGCCTGGCGTCAATCCTGTGGCTGATAGGCGGTTATGCACTAGCATTTGGCGATGGCGGCAGCCTGCAGGCCTGGATAGGCGGGGCGGAAAAATGGTTCCTTTTGGGTATTGGCCCTAATGTTTTGTCCGGCAGCATACCGGAAATCCTCTTTGTCATGTTCCAGATGACTTTCGCCATCATTACGCCGGCTCTGATCGTCGGTGCTTATGTAGAGCGGATCAAATTTAGCGCCGTCATGGTCTTTTCCGGACTCTGGCTGTTTCTGGTCTATGCCCCGGTTTGTCACTGGGTGTGGGGCGGCGGCTGGCTGGCTGGCCTGGGGGTGATGGATTTTGCCGGTGGCATCGTCGTGCATGTTACGGCCGGTTCCTCAGCCCTGTTATTGGCAAAAATGCTCGGCGGACGCCGCGGCTTTCCAAAGGATTTGCGGCCACCGCATAATCCCGGCATGACCATGATCGGCGCCGCGATGTTATGGGTGGGATGGTTCGGCTTCAATGCCGGCAGTGCCCTGGCGGCGAACGGCAGCGCCAGCATGGCCATGCTGGTGACACATATCTCCGCCGCCGCCGGCGCCCTGACCTGGGCCATTCTGGAACAGTGGCGGTTTGGTAAATCCTCTCTGATCGGCATTGTTACCGGCATGGTGGCGGGACTGGCAACGATCACGCCGGCTTCGGGCTTTGTCGGACCTTTAGGCGCCTTATGTATCGGTGTTACGGCTGGCGTGGTCTGTCATTTCGCAGTTGGATGGGTGAAGCAAAAAATTCAGATCGACGACTCTCTGGATGTCTTTGCCGTGCATGGTGTCGGCGGGGGGCTGGGCACATTGCTGACGGCGTTCTTCGCTGCCGCGAGCCTCGGCGGCGTTGGGCTGGCCGAGGGTACCAGCATGGGCCAGCAATTTGGCGTACAACTAATTGGCGTCGTGGCCGTATTGGTCTGGTCGGTTGCAATCAGCTACATCATCGTCAAGGCCGTTGACACCATGGTTGGCTTGCGGGTTGAAGAGGAGGACGAGATCGTGGGGCTGGATTTGATCGCTCATGGCGAACGCGGCTATGACCTCTGATTGGCCGCGTCCGAGCGTCCGACGTTCGATTGCCGGTCTGGTCTGGCCTAGACGACTTGAAATAGAGAGGCAGGAATAATGAAAATGATCGTCGCCGTTATCAAGCCGCATCGCCTTGATCAGGTTCGAGATGCCCTGACCGCCGTTGGCGTCCATGGCCTGACTGTGTCGGAAGTTCGGGGCTATGGCCGCCAGGGCGGGCATACGGAGATCTATCGCGGCGCGGAATATCAGATTAATTTCGTGCCCAAGTTGAAATTGGAAGTCGCGGTCTCAAATGATCTTTGCGAACGGGTAGTTGAAGCCATCCGCGAGGCGGCGAACAACAATCAGATCGGCGACGGCAAGATTTTTGTCATCGATCTGGAACAGGCCATGCGCATACGAACAGGTGAGAGTGATAATGAGGCCTTGTAGGCCATTGGCGGCGTTCAATCGGTATTTGGCAGCGTTTTTACCCTCGGAGAAAATCTTTACCCGGCTATCTTGACCAGATCGTCGACCCAGTCCAGGGCGGAGCCGAGGCGTTTTTCCAGGCGGCCCGCATTGGCTGCGTTCAATTTGACCACCAACCAAACGGTCTGTTCATCGTCCCGCCGCTCAACGATTTCACCGATCTGATAGAGCCAAGCCAGGGTGGCACCGTCCTGGTGCGGCAGGGCCAGGCGAACCAGGCGTTCATCCAGGCCGACCTGCCGGCCGATCAGGGCCAGCAGTTGCTCACAGCCCTCGCCGCTAAACGCCGAAACCGCCACTGCCAAAGGTGAACGCTCCACGAGATTGGCAATACGGCGGCGATCATCGTCACTAGCCCGGTCGATCTTATTGAACACCTCGATCATGCCATCCCGCCGCGGAGCGTCCACGCCCAGGTCCGACAACACAGCCAGCACATCCGCTTTCTGCGCCTCGCTGTCCGGATGGACAATGTCGCGCACATGAATGATCACATCCGCGCCCAGAACCTCTTCCAGCGTGGCACGAAACGCAGCGACTAATTGGGTTGGCAGGGCGGAAACGAAACCGACCGTATCGGAAAGGATGATGCGCCCGCCCCGACCCGGTATTTCGACCGCCCGCATTGTTGGATCAAGGGTCGCGAACAGCTGGTCCTCGGCGATCACCGCCGCGCCGGTGAGGCGGTTAAACAGAGTCGATTTGCCAGCGTTCGTATAGCCGACCAGCGCAACCACGGGATAGGACACATCACGGCGGTTCTTGCGGTGCAGTTCCCGTGTTCGCACTACGGCTTCCAGCTCTCGGCGCAATCGCAGCACCCGGTCATCAATCATCCGCCGGTCAGCCTCAATCTGGGTTTCGCCTGGGCCGCCAACGGTTCCCGTGCCGCCACGTTGTCGTTCCAGATGGGTCCAGGAGCGAACCAGCCGGCTACGCTGATAGGTCAACCGAGCCAATTCGACCTGCAATCGTCCTTCCTTGGTGTGAGCCCGTTCGGCAAATATTTCCAAAATCAGGCCAGTTCGGTCAATTACCTTGCAATGCCATGCACGCTCCAAATTACGCTGTTGAATTGGTGACAGGGCCGTATCCATGACCGCCACTTCAATATTCTCTGCCGCAATCAAGGCAGCCAGTTCCTCCACCTTGCCAGTACCGAACAAGGTCGCCGGGCGAGGACGATTGACCGTCACCATTGCGGCCAGGATGACATCCAAACCAATAGCATCGGCCAATCCTTCGGCTTCATCAAGTTGCGCTTGCGGCAAGCGAGCGGTGCCTTCGATTGGCGTCTTGAGTTGTGGATGAACGACTAGCGCCCGGCCGGCGCCGCTATTCTCGCTTCCGGCGCCGTTCCCGTCGTTGCGCCGGTTATCCTGTTCGTTATCCAATCCAACCCCGCCTATTCTTCAACCTCTGGACCGTCATACAATTGTATCGGTTGAGCCGGCATCACCGTGGAAATGGCGTGTTTGTAAACCAATTGAATATGCCCATCGCGCCGTAGCAGAACACAGAAATTATCAAAGCCCGAAATAAAGCCCTGCAATTTTACGCCGTTAACCAAAAATACCGTTACGGGTGTCTTTATCTTGCGGACATGATTAAGAAACACATCCTGCACATTTTGTTTTTCGTTCGCCATGTTTGGCTCCATTTAGTTTTGCCTATCGCCCATTCAAGAAAGGCGGTTCAGCATTTGATTATTGGGATGCCCGTTCGTTCGCGCGACCGGCAGCATCCGACAACTAATCCACAACGCGGCACCCTGATGTTTAAAGCATTCAAAAAGCGTCTACCAGATTACTTGTTACTTCAAATGGGGTCGATTGACCAATCGACAAGCCGATCGTTGTCAGTAGCGAATGATATGTCCGGATTTTGTAGCAGACGATATGTCCGGTCTTTGGAAGCGTTCCA
>JAQBYC010000188.1 GCA_027623205.1 Pseudomonadota bacterium
CCTGATGCGTTCGACTTTAAGCAGCATCATGCTGCACTTTTTGCACTTGGGACTTGAAACCGCCCCCATTGGTGACACGGTGCGACTTTCTCTTACTCTATCCATAATCTGCCTTTTCTTAACCGCCTCCGCCTGCTCCTCGGGCGCCGGCGAGTTCTGGCGGCTTGGCGAGGAAGGCTGGAGCGCCCACTGTACCCCGCCAGCCTGTCCCGAGCCCCTGGTCATCAACGCCCCCGTCGACGTCCGACTAGCCACCTCCGTCCTATATCCAGGGCAGTATCGAGGCGGCGACTACAAGACCCATGGTGGCTTTCGTTTTGACAACCATGCGACAAACGATGTGACAGTCACCGCCGTTATGGACGCCTATGTGTGGCGCGCCGCTCGTTATCCAGAGGACGGCGAGATTCAATATTACATACTTTTTATCAACGACTGCGGCATCATGTACAGGCTGGACCACCTCCTGACCCTATCCCCCGAACTTACGGCCGTATTTGAGAAGTTTCCTGAGCCCGTCGAAGGCGATTCAAGCACTACAGATGTCATCCCTCGAGTTTACGTAAAAAAAGGGCGATGTTCTGGCAACGGAAATTGGCCACAAAGTCTCTAAGTGGAACATCTCCTTCGATTTCGGTCTATACGATTTGAGGCGCAAGAATGAGGCCTCTCAGGACCCCCAATGGCTGGCCCAACACCCTAACGGGCTCGAGTTTGACATCCACGCCCTCTGTTGGCTCGATCACCTAACCGGATCTGACCAGAGCGTAGTCAAAGCCTTGCCTGGCCCCGGCGCTGAGGGCAAGACCAGCGATTACTGTAATTAAGTATTTCGGCATCCACTTTCCGCCTTGCGCCGTAAATCCTATGTGTCTATCCTTCCCTCGTATTCTTGAAATCTTCTCCAGGTGTGGATGTCATGGTTGACATAAAGATTGCGGGCCAGTGCTTTGGCAGGCGCCAGAGTGACGCGCAAGCGCAACGTCTGGATCGCTTCCAGTGTTACGGCGGCGCGCTGACAGGCGGTAATCATCGCGTCACAATCGCTAACTGAGGTGGCCATCGGTTTTTCGACCAACACATGTTTGCCATGTTCAGCCGCAGCCAACACCTGTGCCCGGTGCAAGCTGTGCAGCGTGGCACTCAACACAGCGTCGACAGCCGGACGCGCCAATAGATCGGCGTATTCCGCGAAATAATCGACGCCATAATTAGCGGCCAAGCTTGGAGCACGGCAGCCCTCACTGATGGCGACTAGTTTGCCACATGTATTGAATTTGCTGATGCACTCGGCATAGGTATGGCCCATATAGCCCGAATCAAGCAGGGCGATGCCTAAGTCGCCCATACTAGCCGCGTTCCTTTCGTAAGCGCGGGTTAGCGATAATTATCGGGGTCGTAGATGTCGGCAGTTCCGGTTGGCTGCCAACCGAGTATCTCTTTGGCGTGGCTAGTATCGCGCCAGCGATATTTGTTTTCGGAAATGGCGTCGAAAATGTCGAATTTAAGCGACATCGGCGCCGACAAACACTTGTCGATCATTTGCACGCAATCCTCATGGGCCAAGAAGCCGGGGAAGTGGCGCAACAACTTGGGACGGTTGGTATCCAACACCGCACCTAGGCGTATACACAGGACGGATATGCCATAGGTATCAGAAAACCAGCGGCCGGTCACTTCGCCAAAAAGTTTGCCAATCGAATAAGGCGCGTCGGGCCGCGGCGGATCCGTGTGTTTGAGCAGTGGCCAGGTCGACCCCACTTCTTCATACTTGCCAGCGGCCAAGCGACCGTAAGGTAAACTATGATCATATTCGTAGCCACACATCGTGCCACCGGTACTGCCAAAGACAATACGCTTGACGCCGGCCGCTTGCGCCGCTTCAAAAACATTGACGGTGCCGGCCATCGTCGTCGAATAGATCTTAGACCAGTTGGACAGAGCCTTGGTCTCAGCGGACAGATGCAGTACCATGTCGACGCCTTGGAAGGCTGGTTTGATCGCTTCGGCGTCGTTGATATCCGCTTGCAAACACGGAATGTGTTCGACACGGCTGCGATTTAGGGCGCTGAACGTATATTTGTCGGCTAGGTTTCGGATGGTCAGCCCGCCGATCAGACCACTTGCTCCGGTCACTAAGACCTTCGGTTTTCCGTCAGATGTTTGGTTTGGCATAGCGCTCGCCTCTGTTTTATTTGTTTATGGCAGTCTAAAACGCACCACAACCTAACCCTCACTGCCATTAAGTTTAGAGCAGAGACAGGTGTAATAAGCACGCCCCATGCGGCTTGTACTGGTGTAGAACCGGTACGAGGCGCGCCTACTAAACATAGA
The DNA here is from genome assembly GCA_027623205.1 of Pseudomonadota bacterium. Classification (GTDB taxonomy): domain Bacteria; phylum Pseudomonadota; class Alphaproteobacteria. The sequence continues at coordinate 2,335 of JAQBYC010000188.1, forward strand.
TATAACCCTTAACTCAATCGCTGTGAAGGTTAGGGTTGGGGTCCGCTGTTATCACTCAATTCGATACTGTTCGATCACTTCCTCCACGATCTCGATGCCCAGCCCGGGGCCGGTGGGTATGGTGACAAAACCAGCGCGGACTTGCGTCGGTTCGGTCACTAGTCGGTCGCGGAAAGGATTTTCATAGGTGTCCAACTCTAGCATCGGCGTTTCGGTGCCGCGCGCCCAAGAAGCATCGGGCAGTAATGCTAATAGTTGCAATGTGGCCGCAATCAACACTGCGCCTCCCCAACAATGCGGCACACTTGGCACCCCCCACAAGCGCGCCATCTCAGAAATAAAGAGACATTCGGCGAAACCGCCACACAGGCTGACATCCGGCTGTACGATATCCATGGCGTGGCGCATCAGCACCGCTTTGAAGGCGCCACGCGAACCCAAAGCCTCGCCGGCGGCGATGGCAATATCGAGCTTGTCGGTCAAGATCTCGTAGGCGGTGTAGTCGGGCTGGGGCAGCGGCTCCTCGAACCAGTAGAAGTCGAGCGCCTCCAACCCCCGGCCGACTTGAATCGCCTTAGAAAGCGAATAAGCGCCGTTGCCATCGGCCATCAGCAACACGCCTGGTCCCACCGCATCACGCACCGCGGCGGCAGCAGCCAAATCTCGCGCCATCGGCAGACCGCCCAGGCGCATCTTAAGCGCGCCGAAGCCCCGCTCAACCAAGGCCGCGGCTTCAGCAGGATATTGTTCTTCGGCGTCTAGCCCCTCCGTATAGTTCATGGCCGAGGCATAGACCGAGGCCTGATCGCGCAGGCGGCCACCGTACAATTCGGCTATCGACAAGTTGAGCGCCTTGCCGCGCAAATCGTGCAGCGCAATATCAATTGCAGCCACGGCCAGCGGATTGCCGAAATTCATTCCCCACAGCCGGCGCCAGAGCCGGCGATGCTCTAGCGGGTTCTGGCCGATCAGCGCCGGGGCAAATTGTTCCTTGATCAACGCTTGCACTGCGCCAATCGGCGCAGTCTCGCCCCAACCGACCAGCCCTTCATCCGTACTGATCTTGATGAGCAGGGTTTCGCGATAAGGATAAAGCATGGTCGACGGCCCGATGGCGCGCGGCAATTTATGCTGTAGCAGATAAGTTTCAACGGCGCTAATTTTCATGGTGCCTCTAGCTCCAAACGCAAATGGGTTTCGACATGGAAGAAGTGTAGTTTTTCACGTGGCAACTGCAAAGTAGCCGTTTCACCAACACTCAAACAGCAATCCGGCTCGACATGGGCGGTCAGCGAGAGGCCAGCGCGGCCTACTTCGACATAAGTGTCGGAAGCGAGCGGTTCAAGCATGGTGACCTGGCCACCGTCGATCCGGATGTCGGCCCTCGGCAGGAACCCGCCATTGCCGTCGATGACCCGTCCGCTCTTGATCAACATGCTCATTCAACTTTTCTCAAACCCCTCGTGTCTCTAGAGACCGCGGTTGGACGCGACCTTGCCTTCCTTCAGCACGCCCTTGATTGCCGCCCAATCCTCGAGAATCGAGACCGAGGCCAGCGGATCGCCGTCGACGATGACGAGGTCGGCGCTCTTGCCCGCCTCGATCGTGCCGATCTCGCGCTCGAGGGCGCAGGCGGCGGCGCCGTTCCGGGTCGCGGCGATCAGGATGTCGCGCGGCTCCAGGCCGCAATAGTGCGCCAGCAAGGACAGCTCGCGGGCGTTCTGACCCATGCGGCTCAAGGGCGATCCCAGGAAGTCTGAGCCGATCGCCATGGTGACTCCGCTCTCGTAGAGACGCCGCGTATGCTCGATCTCGATCTCCCAATAGGAGATCATCTTGTCGACCGCCCAGCCGTCGAAGCCGGCAGCGACGCCACCGTCGATGATGGCGCGATCGAGGCCGAGGGTCGGCACGAAGATGGTACCGCGCTCCCGGGCGAGCCTGATGGTCTCGTCGCCGATGCCGAAGCCGTGCTCGACCGTCCGGCAGCCGCCGAGGATGGCGTTGCGGATGGCAGTGTCGTTCTGGGCATGTGAGGCTACGAAGGTGAGCCCGTCACGCGCCGAGGCGACAACGGCCTCGATCTCGGGGATCCCGAACTGCACGTGCTCGGGCGTGTCGAACGCCGACATTATGCCGCCGGAGGTGCAGATCTTGATGAAGTCGGCCCCCTCGCGCAGCGCATGGCGGGTGGCCTTCCTGCACTCATCGACGCCGTCGCAGACCAGCGTGCAGCCGCGCCCGGTCGCACGGTGGTCGACCCATTCGATCGGAAGGTAGTGATCGTCAGCATGGCCGAAGGTCTGCGTCAGCACATGGCCTGCGGCGACAATGCGCGGACCGGGGATCACGCCTTCCTTAATGGCGCGCCTCAGGTTGAGCGCGTGCAAGCCGCCGCAGTCTCGGACCGTGGTGAATCCCGCTCCCAGCAGGGCCTCGATGTGCCGGCTCGCGCGCAACAGGCTGAGTCCGCTCGGCACCGCGAAGCGCTCGCGCATGAAGTCGTTGGTGTTCGCCCCCATCAGATGCAAGTGGGAGTCGATCATCCCGGGCATGACAAAATACTTTGAGGCGTCGATCACCTCTGCGCCCTTCGGGCCGGAGGCGAGGCCGCGCTCGACCCCCGCGATACGGCCATTCTCGATGACGACCGTGGCACCGCAGATGACGTCCTCGCCGGTGGCGGTGAACAGGCGGCCGCAACGGATGACGGTGTTCATGGAAATCCTCGTGAGAGCCGGCGCATGGCACACCGATCCGTCCTGCGGCGCGGATCGATGATATCGCGGAGCGCATCGCCGAGCAGGTTGAGCGACAGCACGATCGCCATGATGGCAAGGCCGGGAAAGCCGGTCACCCAGGGCGCCAGCGACAGGTAGGAGCGCCCGTCGCTGAGGATGTTGCCCGAGCTGGGCGTCGGTGGCGGCGTGCCGATGGGGAGAAATCTGAGCGCCGCCTCGGCGATCAGATTAACGGATAGGAAATCCAATCCCCCATGCACCTCCACATCTTACACTTTAACCTGACGCAAGTCAATTAGCACCCTGCGCTAACTTCCACTTAACCATTGTCTTGGAGTCAGAAACTACATTTGCTCATACAAGCGAAGAATAGTTTGGCCAAACAAGCAGAAATTACACAACTTCGATACGACGGCATTGGCAGTCCACAACGCTCACCGCACCCTGCCAGCGCCTGAACCACACCCACCCACGCTCCGC
>JAQBYC010000189.1 GCA_027623205.1 Pseudomonadota bacterium
TTATGATCAATGGGTGGTCGGGAGGGGGAGCGGGTGGGTAAGTCAATCTCGAAAATGGTCTAGACGACCACTTCGCGCAGGATACCGGCGGCTTCGGCCAACTGTTCGGCGTTGACATCCAGGTGGGTAACGGCCCGCATCAGGGTCGGTCCCATGGCGCCAATGTGGACATCGCGCGCCCGTAAACGTTTGTCGACTTCAGCCGCTTCCAGGCCGGTGCCGGCGACGTCGAAGAAAACCAGATTGGTATCGCAGCGGTCAAAAATTAATTTGATGCCGGGAATCTGTGCAATGGCGCGGCAGAACGCGCGGGCATTTTCATGGTCTTCGGCCAGCCGTTCCACATTATGTTCCAGGGCATAAACCCCGGCGGCGGCAATAATGCCGGCCTGACGCATGGCCCCGCCCATTTGTTGTTTGAAGCGCCAGGCCTGCTCGATGAAATCGGCGCTGCCGGCCAGAACGCCGCCTATCGGGCAGCCCAGGCCCTTGGACAGATCCAACCAGAGGGTGTCGAAATACTGGCCGTACTCCCGGGCCGATGTGCCGCTCGCCACCACCGCATTCAGCAGCCGCGCCCCGTCCATGTGGGTTATCATGCCGTGTCCTTTAGCTACCGCCGTTACGGCGGCGATGTCTTCAATAGGCCAGACGCTGCCACCGCCGAAATTGGTGGTGTTCTCAACCGACAGCACCCGGCTGCAGGGGCTGTGGCGGCGGTTGGGGCGAATGGCGTCGCGCACCTGATCAGCGGTGAATATGCCGCGCTCGGTATGCAGGGCGCGGGTCTGAGCCATGGCCAGCGCGGACGGCCCGCCGCTCTCGGAATTGATTGGGTGAGCGGAATAATCCAGGATGATTTCGTCTCCCGGCCGGCAATGCACCCGAAAGGCAATCTGATTGCACATGGTGCCAGATGGCAGGAATACCGCCGCTTCCTTGCCCAACAATTCCGCCACCATGGCGCAGAGTTTATTCACCGTGGGGTCTTCAAACTGTTGCTCATCGCCGACCTCGGCTTCAGCCATGGCCCTGCGCATGGCCGGCGTCGGTTTGGTGTGAGTGTCGCTGTATAGATCGATGCGCGATGCGGTCATGATATTCGTCCTCGGGCAGGTGGCGTGGTAGTCGTTGGCAGACATTAAGCCGATGGTCTGCGGTTCACGAACCAGTTGGTAACCAACGTGGTGGTGAGATCGCCATGTTGATTACGGATTTCGTTGCTGAATCTGACAAGGCCCAGTTCTGGCCGGCTTCTGAGTGGGCGCACAGCCAACACTTCCGACTGTACGTTCAAAATATAGCCGGCCAGAACCGGCATGCGCCAGCGGATTTCGTCCCAGCCGGGCGAGACAAAGGCATCGGCAGCGATAAAGGCGTCCTTGGAAAGACGCCGCCAGACGGCGCAGACGTGCGGACCGGAGGCGATCAGATCGGGCCAGCCCATGGCCCTGGCCGCGTCCGCATCCAAATGAAAGGGTTCGGGATCGAATTGCTGTGCGAAGGCAAGCATGTCTGTGCGCCGCATTTCATGGGCGCCATAGGCATAGCGGTCACCAACAGCGAAATCCTCCAAATAAACAAGGTCCAAAAAGGGCGCCCGGTCGTTCTGTTTTTCCGTCATGGGCGGACCGGCAAATTGAGCGGCGCGATTTCATCCAAAGGCTGCCTCGCCCAATCTGGCTTGGGCGCCTCTAACCCGGCCCGGGCGTCAACCCACCGATCCGCCGGATCGGCATCGGGGCGAAAAATCTGCGGGTTCTCACCACCGTCCCAGGCGCTTGGCCAGCCCGCACAGCCGTTTTCGGTCGTTTCCCGCGACATCGCTTGCCCCATTAAAATTACGCGACCTGATGCAGGAATGCGCCCCCGTCCAACAGACGGCGGCTGTTTTGCACGGCGATGTCAATGCTGCGGTCGAAGGTTTCCGGTGTCAACCAGGCGACGTGGGGCATCAGCGCCACATTGTCCAGCGCCAGCAGCGGCTCATTGTCAGCTATAGGTTCGTCGACAAAAACGTCCAGACCGGCCGCAAGAAGGGTGCCCGCGGTCAATGCCCTGTATAGGGCGCTTGAGTCCACCAGACCACCACGGGCCGTGTTGATCAGCACGGCGCCCGGCTTCATGGCGGCAAAGGCGGCAGCATTAATTATGTTCTCCGTCTCTGGGTTCAGGGGCAGGTGCAACGTGATCACGTCGCTTTCGGCTATGAGGTCCGGCAGGTTCCGCCATTCCGCCTCGGCCGCCTCCTTGGGCCCGGATGCCGTGTAAAGAAGCCGGGCGCCCAGGGCGCGAAGAACGGGGGCGACCCGGCGTCCAACCTCGCCATAGCCAACCAGCCCGACAGTGCGTCCGGCAACTTCACCCACCTGGTCAAAGAGGGCCGGATCCAAACGCCAACCGTCGCCCCGGCGCGTGGCGTCATGGAACATGGGGCCGCGGCGCAGGGCGGACAACAGCAACAATACGGTGGCCTCGGCCACGGCCTGGCTGTTGGTGCCGGGCATATTGCATACGGTGATACCCCGGGAACGGGCATAATCCAGGTCGATGGTGTTGACGCCGACGCCGATCTTTTGGATCAAGCGCAAATTCGGCGCGGCGGCGATGACCTTCGCCGTGGCCGGTTTCAGCACGTGCCACAGCACGTCGGCATCCGCCAGCAATTGAAACAAGCGCGCATCGTCGCCTTCGTCACAGGTTTCGATCGCCAGCCAATCACACTCGGCGGCGTGCAGACGAGCGGAGATGCCGACGCTGGCGGCATAGTGAAAAACCGCCTTCAACCTAGCCATTCATCGTTTCCTTTCCTTCCATCGACCTCTCAGGCATGGCGGGGGCAATCATCGTGGGAATTTTCGAATGATGGCAAATAGCGAATGGCCGAAGCGCCGATACAGCGCTCGACCGCCGGTGAAATGGAGCGGGCGAAGAGAATCGAACTCTCATCTTAAGCTTGGGAAGCTCCTGCTCTACCATTGAGCTACGCCCGCCTGAGGGCTGTTTAACACAGACCACTAGAATGCGAAACGGTGTCTCTTTGCGCTTTTTCACGCACGATGGTTCACAGTCGCGCGAGCAGGAGGGCTTGAGCCGTTGACAATGGGTGGGCGTCTGTGAAACTTGGCCACGGTCCGCAACGGGTGGGCGGGGCGGTGTTGTTGGCGCTGTCAATTTGTCGTTAGTTTGAGGAGCAGTAAATGAGCGGTGCAATACCGGGTACAGTGCCCGCCGCGCTGGACAAGGCAAAGTTTCAAGATCCCCACCGCACCCTGGATGGCGCGCCGCGCGCCTTGGTAACCTTGAACAATATCGAGACGCTTTGGTTTAATACCGGCACCCTGTGCAACCTGACTTGCACCAATTGCTACATCGACTCCAGCCCCAGCAACGACCGCCTTGCGTATCTAGGCGCGGGGGAGGTCAGCGCCATGCTGGATGAATTGCGAACTGACTGGCAAGCGCATGAAATTGGCTTCACCGGAGGCGAGCCGTTCCTGAACCCCGATATTCTGGCGATGCTGGAGGATGCCTTGGCGCGCGGTTACCGGGTTCTGGTTTTAACCAATGCCATGCGGCCCATGATGAAGCTGGCGGACGGCTTGCTGGCCTTGCGCGACAAATATGGCGCGCGGCTCTGTCTGCGCGTGTCCATGGACCATTACGCGCCAAATGTGCATGAGTTGGAGCGTGGCGCCCATAGCTGGCAGCGGATGCTGACGGGGCTGACCTGGCTGGCGGCCCATGGTTTTACCATCAACGTTGCCGGGCGAACCTTGTCAGGCGAGGAAGAGGCCAGCTTGCGCCAAGGCTATGCCCGCCTGTTCGCGGCCCAAGGCATTCCACTCGATGCCGCCAATCCCGGCGAACTGGTGCTGTTTCCGGAGATGGACGAGGCCCTGGACGTGCCTGAAATCACGACGGCCTGTTGGGACATATTGAATGTTTCGCCGGATGCGATGATGTGCGCCACGTCGCGCATGGTGGTCAAGCACAAGGGCGATGAGCAGTTAACCGTGATGCCGTGTACCTTGCTGCCCTATGACGAGCGCTTCAAAATGGGTTCCACCTTGGCGGCCGCCAAGGACGCGGTCGTGCTGAACCATCCCCATTGTGCACGGTTTTGCGTTTTGGGCGGGGGCTCCTGCAGTGCTGGATAAGTTTTTCCCGGCAAAATCCCTTATCGTGGCTTGTCGGTTAGGCTTATGATGCCGCGCCATGAGTTATGAAAAACCATTTGCCGGATTGCGGGTTCTGGATATGAGCCAGGGCTATGCAGGTCCCTATTGCGCTGGCCTATTGGCCCAATATGGCGCCGATGTCATTAAGGTAGAACCACCCGATGGTGATTGGGCCCGGAGTCTGGGCCGGGTTTATGGCGATCAATCCACGATCTCGCTGGCCGCCAACCGGGGCAAGAAAAGCATCGTTCTGGATTTGAAAAGTGCTGGCGGACTCGCTGTTGCCCATGATCTGGCCGCCCGCTGCGACGTTTTCATCGAAGGTTTCCGTCCCGGCGTCTGTGCCCGCTTTGGTTTGGCCTACGACGATCTCCGGCAGGTCAATCCCGGTGTGATCTATCTGGCGATCAGTGGGTTTGGCCACGACGGCCCCTACGCGCGGGAGGCGAGCACGGACACGGTGGCGCAGGCCTTTTCCGGCCTCATGTCCGTCAATCGAGGCAATGACGATGTTCCCCATCGCGTCGGCCATTTCATTGTTGATTGCGTGACGGCGTTGTACGCCTATCAGGCTCTTTCCACCGCCCTGTACGCCCGCCGGGATCAGCCGGTGGGGCGCTTGATTGATTGCAGTCTGATGCAGGCCGCAGCGGCGGTGCAGACATCCAAAATTGCGGACTTTCATCTGGAGGATGGCAAGCCGCTTGCCAACAATGCGCCGGCCGGCAGCTATGATACGCAGAGCGGCTTTATCGCCATTACTCTGGTCAAGGAAGAGCAATTCAGACAAATGTGTCTGGCCCTGGGCCAGCCGGCCCTGGCCGACGATCCCCGGTACGTCAATTTCGCCAAGCGGGCCGCGAATATAGCTAGCCTGGGCCCGGCAATTCAAGAGATCCTGCTGCAACGCACTGCGGCGGAATGGGCGGCGCATTTGCAAGGGGCCGGGGTTTTGGCCCATCCGGTTGCTGATTACGGCGATTGGATGGCTGATCCACATGTTGTCGCAACCCAGGCCTTCCAAATGATAGCGCAGCAGGGTGTGGGTCCGATACCCGTGGCGCAGATCCCTGGCGCCGCCCCAATTGATCCAGACGATCCGGGCCAGCAGGCGCCTTTTCTGGGTGAGCATAGCCGGCTGATACTTTGTGAATTAGGCTATGACGAAGAGAAAATCGCCGGGCTGGCGGCCGCAGGCGCCGTGAAATTCCACCAACACAAGGGGTCGTGAAGCAATGAGTAGCGAAGATTTCGATCCCGCAAAACACCGGTTCACGGAGACCAGATATTTCGACGACCTTGAAGTTGGCGAGCAATTCTATATTAACTCGCGCACCGTGACGGATGCCCAGTTCAGC
>JAQBYC010000190.1 GCA_027623205.1 Pseudomonadota bacterium
ACAGAGAAAGAATGCCGAAACTTCTTCAACGCAGCGGGATATGAGGCTAATTAAATGCGACACGCTCTAGCCGTTATGAGAATCGCTCTATTGCATTCAGTTTGTTTTGATGTTTTTTTCGTTTCTGTCCGATTGGAATTTGGCGTCATTATCGAAAATTCAGTGGCGCATCGACTGGAGCAAACTGTGAGCCGTCTTGAAAGCGCCATTCGCCGACTACAGGCACAAAAGGCATGCCTGGATTGGGCGGCTGCGGAAATCTCGACGCAACCAGGTCCGGTTCTGGAATTGGGGCTGGGAAATGGTCGTACCTATGATCATTTGCGCGACCGCATGGCCGAGCGTGAGATTTTCGTTTTTGAACGCGAGATCGCGGCCCATCCAGATTGTGTGCCCGACGAGCGCCATCTGTTGCTGGGCGATATTCGCAGCGTGATTGCGGACGCATCAATTGTGATTGGCGCGCAGGCCGTATTGGCCCATTGCGATATCGGCAACGGCTACAAGTGTGAAACGGCTGAGTTGGCCGCATTCGTCGGGCCGGCGCTGGCGCCTTTGTTGGCGCCAGGTGCACTGGTGGTTTCGGGGCAGGCTTTGATTGTTCCTGGCTGCTTTGAAGTGCCCTTGCCCGACGGTGTTGCTCCCGACCGTTATTACATCTATCGCATGGGCTAGCCTTCAGCGGGCCAGTGACGAGATGTTAAGCCAAAAACACCAACCGCCCATGCCGATTACGATTTCTATGCTTTATGGGCCGGCATACCGCCGCTTGGTTACCGATCAATCCAAAATGTATCAGGACGATAGATGCCAAAATGGGCGCCGGGATCCCAGTTGTAGATGCCATCGACGGGCACATTTTTGAGGCCGTGCTTGACCACGACTGGTTGTTGAACTCCTGAAACGACGCCGATGGAAAAAATATTCTCGGCGTGAATTGACAACATGCGATGCCAGATTTCCTCGCGCTGTACCGGGTCCGTCACGTCCACCCATTTGGTCGCAAGAGCCGACAATTCCTGCGCCTCGGGCATATCGGGAGCCTCTCCCGCCTTGCCGGAGGTTTCATAGTACTGCCCCCACTTCGGCCACATCAATTGTTGTTGTGAAGTTGGCGCCAGTTCCTCGGGAATCGTCGCCGCGGTGGCTACGCCATTTTCCAGGCCGCTCCAGATCGACATCTGCGCCTGACCCGAAAAAATGCGATTGCGGAACACTTCCCGCTGGGACGGCTTGATGAACAGTTTGACGCCAACCTCGGCCCAGCTTTCCGCTATCAATTCCAGGACATCGACCTGCTCCGCATCCTCACCGGCGGTCTCGATTATAATCTCCAATGGCCGGCCATCAGGCATCAGTCGGATATCTTGGTCATCATATTTATTCAACCCGATCTGATCCAACAGCTCGTTGGCTAAATCGGGATCATAGTGGGCCCACTGCGTTTGATATATCTCGCGATACAGGGGACTGTTCGGTAACAAAGTATTGTTGCCCTCCAGGGCTTGACCAAAAAACAATGATTCATTGATCGAATTCCGATCCACAGCCAGGCTTAGTGCCCGGCGGAAACGAACATCACGCATCAACTTGGACCAGCCGGGATCAGCCACATTCAAATTTGGATACAAGGCCACATGGGCGCCCTTGGCAATCCGCCACAAGTAGGTCGAGAAGCCCCCCTGGGCTTCGTTCTCGCGTAGAAAAGTCAGGTTGTTGAAGGCCAGATTACGGGCTTGCAGATCTACCTCGCCCGTTCCAGCCTTGGCGGCGATCAACTTGCCGTCAGAGACAAGCAAAACGAAATTGTCAATATAGGGTAGTTGACGGCCTTGGGTGTCAACCCGGTGGTAAAAGGGGTTGCGTACGGCAATGAAGCGTGTCGCAGGCGGACGGGAATTATTGACCCAGGGCTGCAGGGTGGGCAGGTCTGGATTATCAAATCGGTACATGTTGTCATAGCGGTTATGTAACGAGGCCCAACTACGGGTTCGGTGTTTTTTCAACTGCTTCTTTAACTCGCCGGGAGTAGCATACCGTCCATGATATTGATTCAGATAATGGGCCGGGCGATAGATAAACAAAGGTGAGGCGCCGGCTAAACGGGGCAGAAAAAACGGGTTGGCCTTGGGCCATGTGTAGCGCACCGTGGTCTTGTCCAGCACTTCGAATTTGGGCGGTTGGCCATCGGACAACATGAGGCGTGGCGGTCCGGCCGGCGAAATTTTTAGGTTTAACGCGACATCCTCCCACCAATAACGAAAGTCTTCTGTCGTGAAGGGATGCCCATCAGACCATTTGTGCCCGGACCGCAGTTTGAAAGTAAACTGTCGGCCTTCCTTGACTTCGATAGATTGCAAAATATCCGGAACGATTTCAATTTTCTCATTATAGCCAACCAACCGGGCATAACCATAGACCACCAGCAAACGCACATCCTTGGCGCGGCCGATCAAAGTGCGCAACTCGCCGCCATGTCTGCCGATTTGCTTGTTGCCCGTGAACTGTACGACGGATGGATCTTTCGGTAAGCGATCGCCTACAGCCGGCAATTCGCCGGCCGCGACCTTATCCGTGAATAGAGGCGTTTCCAAATAGTCTATCGCCATGACGGGCGTACCTGTCGCAACAACGCCCGCGATGGCGCCGAGGCACAATGAGCCTTTGCACAGCACGGCAAAGGCGCCATAGGTCAACTTTCGCATTGATATTCCCCCGTCAATTGCGAACCCTGTTGCGGCAAAGGCGGCATAGCCACCGCCAATAGTAATCATATCCGACAGGGCATTGTCGTCTAGCCTAAAGGGTGCCGGCAATACGCTTTCCAACAGTGCCCTTTAGTATCGAGCGGCTGGTATCGCGCGGCAGGATGCGCTCTGGCGCCTTTTAGACCATTTTCGAGGTCGCCGAGCCACCCGATGAGTATCGAAAATGGTTTAGTGCCCCGTGTTGCGGCCTTTAATAACGATAAAAAATCTTGTTCTAATCGTTCCCGAACCAAACAGCTGAAGTGCAATGCGGTTTCAGGCGACGGGAAGTTCGGGTAAGGCCCCTGTCAGCGCCATTTTTTTATACTGCGGGCCGATTTCTGATTTCCTCAGACACTTTTCGTCTTAATAATTTGCCGTCCTTTATGTCGCCAAGAAACTCACCGTCTTCCATCATCACCTTGCCGCGCAGGACGGTGAGTGAGGGCCAGACTTTGGCTTCGTAACCTTCCCAGGGCGTATAGTCGGCCTCGTGCAGGCGGGCGGCGGTGACGGTGCGCCGCTGGGCTGGGTCGAGCACGGTGATGTCGGCATCACTGCCGGCTGCCAGCGCGCCTTTTTGGGGGTACATTCCCATGATCTTGGCGGCATTGGTGGAGACCATGTCGGCGAACTTGCGCAAGCTGTAGCCGCGCTTGCCGACCATCTCGGTATACATCACCGAAACCCTGGGCTCGCAGCCGGCATTGCCGCCGGTGGTATCGTCGATTCGGTGTCCTTGGGTTTTGGTTGACAGGGTGCAACAGATCTCGTCCGTTGCGACAGTACTGATCGAACCGTTGAGCTGGCCTGCCCAGAGCGCATCCTGATCCGAACTTTCCTTCAGACTTGGGTAGGTGTGATAAATCTGACCATTCGGGCGTTTATAGTGTTCGTGGGTAAACATCAGGTATTGGTGCAGAGTTTCGCCGTAGATTGGATAGCCCTTGGCACGCGCGGCCTCAATGGCGGCGACGCCGGTGGCGGCAGAGACGTGCATCATATAAAGCGGCGTGCCCTCCACATGTTCCGCCAAACGAATGATGCGGCGGAAAGATAGGTCCTCCGACATCGAATTATGCACTTCCGACAAGTTCTCAAAGCCGGTGCGGCCCTCGCGCGTCAGCACGTCGTACATGTGCATGACGATTTCATCGTCCTCGGCATGGATGGCGCCAATGCCGCCCTCCTTCTTCAAGACCTTAAAGATTTCCCATATATGGCCATGGGTAATCTTGCGGCCCTGGCGGGAAGGGGTGATGTCGGTGGTGAAGATCTTAATCGATGGATAACCGTCCTGGATCGCCTCGCCGATCTGCGGCAGCAACTCGGGCGGGATCGCACCCTGCAACATGATGTGATAGCCGTAGTCGGTGTAGCATTTTCCGGTCCAGTCCTGTTTGCGGACGTTGACCGCCTCTTCGATGGTTTGCCCTTGGTTCCAAGTGGCAAAGTCCAGCAACGTCGTGGTGCCGCCGTGGATAGCAGCGCGGGAGACGACGTCGGGACCGTCGGTCATGGTCATCTCGCCGCCTTCGGTGATCGCGGGGATGTACCACATGGAATGGATGTGGGGATCGATGCCGCCCGGGATCACGATCTTGCCGCTGGCATCAATTACCCGCGTGGCCTGGCTGTCATCGAATGTGCCGGGGGCTGCCACGGCGGCAATGGTTTCACCCAGCACGCAGATATCCCATTTTCCGGCTCCGTCGGGGGTAACCACCTGATCGCCGCGAATAATTAAATCGAACATGCCGTGCCTCCTTCGTTAAGTGAAATCCTGCATCACATCAGGTCGTAATCCCTAATTCTTCGACGGCATCCTGGGTGGATAAGACCCGGCCGAAGAGCCGCTGGAAGTTGGTGATTGTAGCATTGTGCAGGTCTTCATGGGTAGTTGCGCAGGCATCCTCCAGTAAGGTGACCGCATAGCCCCGGTCCGCCGCCTCGCGCGCCGTGGTTTCGACGCACATGTTGGTTGATACGCCGGTCATGTAAAGCTGATTTTTGCCGAGCGAACGCAGCAGATGATCCAGACCGGTCGAGGCGAAGGCGCCGATCGAGGTCTTGTTGAGAATCTGCTCGTCCGGCCGTGGTTTCAATTCATCAATTATTTCGTGGTCGTGGCTGCCTTTGAAGTTATCGAGTGCCTGAAACATTTTCTTCATGTGTGGCGGCGCGTCCGAACAATCGGCCTTGGCGGCGCCGACAGTCAAGTAGATGACCTCGCCGCCACCACCGCGAAAGGCGTCCAGCAAACGTTTGATGTTGGGCACGACCAAACTCTCGATCCGCCCAAAACGGTATGCGGCCACATTCGAGCCTTCCGCCTGCATTCGGCGTCCCAATGCGCCGTCACGATGCCCGGTGGCATATTGCATATCGACAACGATCAGTGCGGCTTGTCCGAAGTCAACCGGACGTTCGTCCATAAATTCTTTGATATAGTCCGTATCGTCAATGTCGCTGGCTGCCATGGGGCTCGTCTCCTTCAAGTTACTCACGGTGCAGACGGGGAACAGGGCAATCGTTTCGCCGAGGCGAAAAATGACCTGATGCAATTAATGCTGAAACGTTAGCCGTTTCAGCATTCAATTCACGCTGTGTCGGCAGAAGAACCAGATTACTACGGGACAATAGCTCGCCTGAAATATATACCCCGCTCACCTAAGAACCCGAAAATCCTTGGGTGATATGATGCGGAAATTATCTGATACGT
>JAQBYC010000049.1 GCA_027623205.1 Pseudomonadota bacterium
CCTAGCAAATAAAAGCGGACATTTAATGTGCTACAAAAACCGGACATCTGTATGTGTCATTGACAGGCGGCTTGCCTCGGATGACAGCTGCCGCCATAGTAACCAGCGACCGAAGCCGACCCTGAAGCGCGGCCCAAAGGAGCATATGGATATGTCAGCGAATCGCCGCATCTTGGACGACGTCTCCCGTCTTGCAACGTCTGCCGCCGGTCTGGTACAGGGCGCCGGGCGCGAGGCGGAAAATTTGTTGCGGCAACGGCTCGACCGACTGTTGAATAGCATGGATCTTGTACCCCGAGAGGAGTTCGAGGCGGTCAAAGCCATGGCGGCAAAAGCGCGGGCGGAGAACGAGGCTCTGGGCAAGCGTTTGGCGCGACTGGAAGGGGTGATTCAGGCAGGTAATGCCAAACGCAAGTCCCAAGCGGTCCCGGCCGTCGCTCGCAAGGTCAGCGCGAAGAGCGGCGCAAAACCTGCTATTAAAGCTAAAAATTCCCATAAAACTGCCAAAAAATAAATCTATTTGACATTAGTTTGTAGTCCAACCGCGCCGTCTCGAGAGTCCACTTGCACCCCAAAGACCCATCTGCAAGATTACAGCACATGGTGTATTTGCAATTTTACGCCACAATATGTGGGGGACGTTGGTGATATTTCCTATGCGCATGGGAGATCTTGTGAGCCGCGTATGGCGCGTGCAATCCCAGCCTCAACCCGGCCGAGGGTTTTTGTTATGAGTGTGAATGCAGAAGATTTCATCTCATCGGCAGAAAATCCACTTGATCTAGTAGAAGATATTGTTGCCGCCAATCAATGGCCTTTCGAACGTAATTGCGACGAGGAATTGTCGGTAACCGTGGCCGGCACCTGGTGCGATTATCATTTGGGCTTTTCCTTCAATTCCGCGCAGGGCGGGCTGCAATTGGCTTCTGCCTACGATATGCGGGTTCCTGGCAAGCGGCAGAGCGATGTCCACAGTTTGTTGGCCATGGTGAACGAGCGCATGTGGCTGGGCCATTTCGACCTATGGATTGAAGATGGCGTGCCCATGTTCCGGCATGCGGTTTTGACCCGTGGCGGGTCCGGTCTGCATGCCAGCCAAATGGAAGAACTGATCGAGATTGCGATTACCGAGTGCGAGCGATTTTATCCGGCCTTTCAATTTGTTATCTGGGGCGGCAAGGCACCTGCGGAAGCCATTGCCGCCGCCATGCTGGAAACCCAGGGGGAGGCGTAGACCATGGCGGATAGCGGCGGGTTTTCAGGTCCTCTGCTGCTCGTAGGCTGCGGCAAGATGGGGGGCGCACTGCTTGGCGGCTGGCTGGATCAGGGCATCGCCGCCGATGCGATGTTGGTGGTGGAACCGGCCTTGGATACCAGACACGGCAATGTGCCCGCCGAGGTTACTGTATTGGCGAACGCCGGCGGTATCCCCGCGAATTTTACCCCGGCGGTTGTGGTCTTTGCGGTCAAGCCCCAGGTCATGGCGGAGGTGGTTCCCAACTATGCACGCTTCGTCGCCGACGGCGCTGTTTTTCTCTCCATCGCGGCGGGGACGCCAATCAGCTTTTTTGAACGCAACTTGGGTGCCGGTGCAGCCGTTGTGCGGGTCATGCCCAACACACCGGCAGCGGTGCGGCGTGGTATGTCTGTGCTGTGCGCCAATGACCATGCCAGCGCGGCGCAGCGGGATTTGTGCGGCGGCTTGATGGCAGCCGTGGGCGACACTGCGTGGCTGTCGGACGAGACTCTGATGGACGCGGTGACAGCCGTCAGCGGTAGCGGGCCTGCCTACGTCTTTCATCTGATCGAATGCCTGGCGCAGGCTGGCGTAGAGGTGGGATTGGAACCGGGTCTAGCCGCCCGTCTAGCCCTGCAAACGGTTGCCGGTTCTGGCGAACTCGCGCGTCATTCCGACGATGATGCGGTACAATTACGCATTAACGTCACCTCCCCCGGCGGCACGACCCAGGCGGCCCTGGAAATTCTGATGGGCGAGGGCGGGCTGCAGCCATTGATGACAGCCGCGGTTCGGGCGGCGGAGAAAAGAGGCCGGGAATTGGGCGCCTAGAGCATGTTTCTTCTAAACATGCTCGGACTGTTAAGAAAAGAGCAATTGAACCAATCACTTGGATCGCCAAAGCAAATCCAAGTGATTGAAAATTGCTCTAGCGGCGTCCTTCCGGGCAGGCTCTATAGACAGCCCGGCAGGCCCCTGCTAAATAGCGGCCATGTTTATGACCCTTCGCCATAGCCACCGGATAGCCTTGATCGTACGAATTATCAACCCGGCCTCGAAATAGGGCCGGGAATGTTTTCGACGGCCTTGTTGGCGTGCTATGTCGTTGCGATATGCGGCGGGCGCTTCAAAAATTTTTATCTCTCAATTTCGGGGACCTAACCCCATGACTACCGATTACAAAGCGACCCTGTTCCTGCCACAAACCGATTTCCCCATGCGCGGCGGGTTGCCCCAGTTGGAGCCAAAGCTGCTGGAACATTGGGAAAGGATCGATCTGTTTGAACGTCAGCGGACGGACGCCAAGGGACGAGAAAAATTTATCCTCCACGATGGCCCACCCTATGCCAACGGCAATATCCATATTGGCCATGCCCTGAATAAGATCCTCAAGGATATCATCAACCGTTCGCAGCAGATGTTGGGCAAGGATGCCAATTATGTCCCCGGTTGGGACTGTCACGGCCTGCCCATCGAATGGCAGATAGAGGAACGTTACCGCAAGGCGGGTAAGGACAAGGACGATATCCCGATTGATGAATTCCGCAAGGAATGCCGCACTTTCGCGGATAAATGGATCACGGTGCAGACGGAAGAGTTCAAGCGCCTGGGCGTCATCGGCAATTGGAAAGACCCTTATACAACCATGGCATTCGAGGCGGAGGCGCAGATCGTCGCCGAGTGTTTGAAGTTTCTCATGAACGGATCGCTATATCGCGGCTCGAAACCGGTGATGTGGTCGGTGGTGGAAAAAACCGCTCTGGCCGAGGCGGAGGTGGAATATCACGATCATACCTCAACCACCATTCATGTACGTTTTCCCGTCATCGCTAGCAGCGACGAACGACTGGCCAAAGCCTCGATTGTGATCTGGACGACCACGCCCTGGACCATGCCGGGTAACCGGGCGATCTGTTACGGCCCTCGTCTGGCCTATCGCCTGATTGAGGTCGAGGCGGTGGCGGATTGCTCTCTAGCGCGAACCGGCGAACGGATGGTGGTGGCAGAAAGTCTGATCGCGGATGTCTGCGAGCAGGCTGGCATCACGAGCCATAAGGCATTGGGTCCGGTTGACCACGACGTTCTGGCTGCCACCGTTTGTGCCCACCCCTGGCGGGGCAAGGGCTATGAATTCGACGTGCCGCTGTTCCCAGGGGATCACGTTACCGATGAAACCGGCACCGGCTTTGTCCATACAGCGCCGGGGCACGGCACCGAGGATTTCGAGGTCGGCATGGCCCACGGCCTGGAAGTGCCGCAAACCGTTAACGGTGATGGCGTGTTCTTTGATCACGTGCCGATATTTGCCGGCCGTCATGTTTTTAAGGCCGATGCCAAGGTGGTGGCGGAACTGACTACGGTCGACGCCCTGTTGGCCCATGGCAAGCTGCAACACAGCTATCCTCATTCCTGGCGGTCCAAGGCCCCCCTGATTTTCCGCAATACGCCACAATGGTTCATCTCCATGTCCACCACGGGCTTGCGGGAGAGCGCCCTGGCGGGAATCGACAATGTGCGTTGGGTGCCCGCCTCGGGCCGCAACCGTATTCACGCCATGATTGCGGATCGGCCCGATTGGGTGCTGTCGCGGCAACGGGCCTGGGGTGTTCCGATCACTCTGTTCGTGGACAAGCGCAGCGGCGAACCCCTTAGGGACGACGCGGTGAACGGACGGATCATCGCCGCCGTGATGAAAGATGGCGCGGACGCCTGGTTCAATGCCGACGTCAGTGTCTTTCTGGGTTCCGATTATGATGCCGACAATTACGAGAAAATCGAAGATATCCTCGACGTGTGGTTCGATTCCGGATCAACCCACAGCTATGTGCTGGAGCACAGACCCGAACTGCAATGGCCGGCTTCGTTGTACCTGGAAGGCTCGGACCAGCATCGTGGCTGGTTCCATTCCTCGCTTTTGGAGGCTTGCGGCACGCGCGGACGCCCGCCCTATGAGGCGGTATTGACCCACGGCTTCACCTTGGATGAACAGGGCAGGAAGATGTCCAAATCTCTGGGCAATGTGACGGCGCCGCAGAAAATTTGTGATCAGTTTGGGGCCGATATTCTGCGCCTGTGGGTGGTCAGTTCGGACTATGCGGTGGATCAGCGCATCGGCGACGAGATCATCAAAAGCCAGGTTGATGCCTATCGCCGCCTGCGCAACACTTTACGCTTTCTATTGGGCAATCTCGCGGGTTTCGACGACGCCGAACGGTTGCCGTTTGCCAAGATGCCGGAGTTGGAGCAATGGGCGTTGCATCGCCTTTCGGAATTGGATCAATTGGTGCGGCAATGTTGTGCTGATTTTGACTACCATCGCCTGTACGTTGCCTTGGGCAACTTCTGTACCAATGATCTATCGGCGTTCTATCTGGATATTCGCAAGGACGCGCTGTATTGCGATGGCCGCATGTCCACTCGACGCCGGGCCGTCCGCACGGTGCTGGATCAGGTGTTTTCCTGTTTGACCGCTTGGTTGGCGCCCATACTCTGTTTCACGGCGGAAGAAGCCTGGCGCGCGCGCTTTCCCGAAGACGACAGCGTGCATTTGCGGCAGTTTCCCAATATCCCCGCGGATTGGCGAAATGAGGCCCTGCAGGAACGCTGGTCCAAAATCCGTACTTTGCGCCGGGTGATCACCGGCGCTCTGGAAGTCGAGCGGAGGGCAAAACGAATCGGCGCCAGCCTACAGGGGCATCCCGTGGTTTATGGGCCGGCCGAATACCTCGCTGCCCTTGACGGATTGGATGCCGCGGAAATTTGCATCACCTCGGCTATTACGTTGCATGAAGGGGCAGCCCCCGCGGGCGCCTTCACAATGGAAGATGTCGCCGATATTGGCGTCGTCGTCGGACTGGCGGAAGGGGGTAAATGTGTCCGCTGTTGGCAGATCCTGCCCGAAGTCACCGCCGTTGATAATGGTGAGGATACAATCTGTCACCGCTGCGTGACCGCGGTGGCGGCTCACGCCGCGGCATGAGGATGATGTAATGCGCCTTGGTCTGACCTTGGCCGCCGCCGTAGTGATCCTGGATCAGACGAGCAAGGCTTGGTTGATTGGCTGGTTGGCGGGGCAGGGTGGCTGGCTGCCAGTCACTAGCTTTTTCAATCTCGTGATGGTTTGGAATCGAGGCATCAGTTTCGGTATGCTGCAATCGGGTGAGACCGGTCGCTGGCTGCTGGCGTTTTTTTCCATTCTGGTTTGTCTTGGCCTTGGGATCTGGCTGCGGCGGCAGACACATCGCTTGCCCATTCTGGCGTTGGGTGCAGTGATTGGCGGGGCGGCGGGCAATATTATTGATCGGATTTGGCGCGGCGCCGTTGCGGATTTTTTTGATTTTCATCTATTAGGTTATCATTGGCCCGCCTTCAACGTGGCCGATAGTGCCATCACAATTGGCGTGACTATGCTATTGTACGATAGTTTCCGCCCTGGCGCCGCTCAGGACGGCTCAGGGGCGAAAGGTCACCGGGTGAAGGACAATTAGGACCATGGCACGGTTTGCAATTACACGGTTCGTCATTGGCGCGAGACAACGGCATATGGGACTGGTTGCGGCGGCCGTTCTGGCGCTTGGCCTTTCCGCTTGCGATAGCTTGAAGGAGCAGGCTGGAATGACAAAAAAGTCGCCAGATGAATTTACTGTTATTACCAAAGCGCCCTTGGTTATGCCTCCGGATTTCTCTCTGCGCCCGCCGCGTCCCGGCGCCAAGCCACCGCAAGAGGTCGCCCCGCGCGACAGCGCCCGAGCCGCGCTTTGGCCGGCAAGCAAAAATGGCGGTACCACGGACACTCAAACCGAGCAGCCGGAGCAAAATGCCGCGCCGGGGCAAGCCGGCAAAGAAGCAGTCAGTAAACCTGACGGTGCTGAACTTGCTCTGTTGCGCAGAGCCGGGGCCCTGGATGCCGATCCCTCGATCCGGCAAATCGTGAACAGGGAAACTTCCGTGCTGGCGGAAAAAGATTCATCTTTTACCGACCGCCTATTGTTCTGGCAGCAAAAAGCGCCGTTCGGCACAGCCGTTGATGCAGACAAGGAATCGCAACGCCTGCGCGAGGCCGCGGCGGCCGGGGATGCCCCAAACACAGGCGAAACACCGACGATCAAACGGCGCAAACGTGGATTGTTGGAAGGCATCTTTTAGAGCTGCCCCATGGTCTCGCGCCTGGAGCAATTTTCAATTAATCGGAGTCGCTTTCGTGACTAAAATAATTGGTTCAATTGCTCTAATCCTAAAGAGTGAGAGCATGTTTTAAGGAAACATGCTCCAGCGCACTTCACGAGGTCTTGAGTGTAATTGTCGATTGAGACCTTGCGTTACTTCTCTCTGGATCATATCTGGGATGATAACCGATTTAGAGCAATTTTCATTTGGTTAGAGCCGCGAACGCGACCTGCCGAATTGCTTCAATTGCTCTTCATTTAAAGAGTCTGAGCGCATTTGGACCAAATGTGCTCCAGGCTTTTACAATAGGAGAGGTGGTCGTATGACCATGTCACGAATAATCATCGCTTTCGGCATTTTGTCATTGGCCATTGCCGGTTTTCAGCCATCGGCGACGGCCGCCCTCTTTCACCCCAAAACCCATACCCTAGCGAATGGTATGCAGGTGGTCGTGATCGAAGATCACCGTGCGCCCGTGGTCACCCATATGGTCTGGTATAAAGTCGGCGCCGCGGATGAACCGCCGGGGAAATCCGGCATTGCCCATTTCCTGGAACATTTGATGTTCAAGGGCACGCCAAAGGTGCCGTCGGGCCAGTTCTCCAAAATTGTTGCCCGTAATGGCGGCCGCGACAACGCCTTCACCTCGTATGATTATACCGGCTATTTCCAGAATGTGGCTCAGGATAAATTGGACCTGGTCATGGGCATGGAAGCCGACCGCATGACCAATCTGGTATTAACGGCGGAGGATGTGGATACCGAAAGGGCGGTGATCCTGGAAGAACGCCGTTCCCGCACCGATAACAGTCCGGCCGCGCAAATGAACGAAGCCATGAGCGCCGCGCAATATCTGGCCCACCCCTACCGCATTCCGGTGATCGGCTGGAAGCATGAAATCGAAAAACTGGATCAAGCCGACGCCCTGGCGTTTTATCGTCGGTATTACGCTCCCAACAACGCAATTCTGGTCGTGGCCGGCGATGTCGAGGCGGAGGCGGTCTTTGCTCTGGCGGAAAAGCATTTTGGTCCGTTGGCGCGCGTTTCGCTCCCACCACGCTGGCGCCTGCAAGAGCCACCGCAACGGGCGGCACGGCAGGTCGTTTTTAGGGATGGCCGCGTCAGCCAGGCGGATTGGCAGCGCAGTTATCTCGCGCCTACCCGTGCCGCCGGCGCCAGCCAACATGCGATTCCACTGAGTTTGTTTGCCGATATGCTGGGCGGCGGCACAACCTCGCGGCTCTATCGCGGACTGGTTGTGGAGCGCAAATTGGCCACCAGCGCGGGCGCATATTATAGTTCCACCGGCCTGGATTATGGCCGTTTCATGCTGCACGTAACCCCTTCACCTGGCGTCGGCCTGGGGGAAATCGAAGCGGCCGTGGACGAAACGATCACTGCCGTCCTGAAGGATGGCTTGCTGGCTGCGGATCTGGAGAGGTCGCGCACCGGATTACTCGCGGCCGCGGTCTATGCCCGGGACAGTTTGTTCACCTCGCCTAGGATTTTCGGCGATGCCCTGACGACGGGCGTTAGCGTGGAACAGGTGGAATCCTGGCCTGACGAGGTCCGGGCCGTGACCATGGAACAGGTCATCGCGGCCGGTAGGGCGGTGCTCAAAATGGATAACTCGGTCACCGGGCTGTTGCTGCCGGATGCGAAAGAGGGAAAATGATGACGATCCTGATGCGGTCATTTTCTGTTGTTGTTTTTGGTCTTACCCTGATCCTACTGGCGCCGATTTCGGCCAATGCAGCCAAGATCCTGGAAGTTCGCAGTCCTGGTGGGATTACGGCGTGGCTGGTGCACGAGCCGACAATACCCCTGTTGAGTGTCAATTTTTCGTTTGCTGGCGGCGCCAGCCTTGATCGACCCGGCCGCAATGGTACCGCCAATCTTGTTTCGGGGCTGCTGGATGAAGGTGCTGGATCATACGATTCCCTCGCCTTTCAGACACGGTTGCAGGATCTGGCGGTTCGCATGAGTTTCAGTGCTGACCGCGACAGCTTTTCAGGCGGTCTGAGTACCCTGAGCACCAACCGCGACGCCGCGTTCGAGCTTTTGCGTCTGGCCCTGATCGAACCACGTTTTGAAACGGAGGCTGTGGAGCGGGTGCGCCGGCAAATCATCACTGGCCTGGTCGAAAGCCAGGAGGACCCGGGGACCATCGCCACACGGTTGTGGTTCGCCACGGCTTTCCCGGACCACCCCTACGGTCGGCCTAGCAATGGCAGCATTGAAAGCGTCAAGGCGATTTCGACCGATGACCTGCGGGACTTGCTGGGCAGGATGTTGGCGCGCAACCGCCTGACTATTGGCGTGGTCGGCGATATATCGGCGGCCGAACTGGCACCGCTGCTGGATAAAACCTTCGGTGCCCTGCCTGTCAGCGTGGCCATTGAGCCAGTGCCCGAAGTTTCTCCCGTAGGCGCCGGGGTCTTGAAGGTCGTGCAGAAGGCGAACCCGCAGAGCCAGGTAATGTTTGGCGGCCCTGGCCTTAAGCGTGATGATCCTGACTGGTATGCGGCATATGTCCTGAATTATGTTCTGGGCGGCGGCGGTTTTGCCTCGCGTTTGTATGCGGAAGTGCGGGAAAAACGGGGGCTCGCCTATTCGGTCTATAGCTATCTTTATCCCCTTGAACATGCAGCGATCTATATGGGGGGCGTCGGCACCAAGAACCAACGGGTGGCCGAGGCACTGACGGTGATCAAGGAACAGATCGGCCTCGCTGGGGAGAACGGCATAACCGAGGCGGAGTTGGTGAACGCCAAGACCTATTTGAATGGTTCGTTTCCGCTGCAGTTGACGTCGTCGGGGCGAATCGCAAACCTGTTATTGGCCATTCAACGGCACAATCTGGGTATCGACTATATGGACCGTCGCGCCAGTCTGATTGACGCCGTCACCATGGCGGACGTTCGCCGTGTCGCAAAACGGCTGTTGCGCCCCGAAAACCTGTTGATCGTGGTGGTTGGCGAACCGGCGGGATTGACCAGCAGCAACTAGGGCCGCGGGTCCGCTTCCGGCAATGGCTGAGCTCTGATAGCGTGGCGCCATGGATTATGTGCTTCCTATAAAACAGGATATTTCTGGCTGTTTGCGCGCCGTCGCCGGTCCTGTGGCCATGGACGAAGGCGAGTTGGCGCCATTGTTGCGTCAATGCGAAGCGGCGCGCCTGCGTTTCACGGCGGAATTGGCGGCGGGGAGGCTCGCACCTCTGGCCCTAGCCCGTCAACGGGATGATTTGACGGGCTTGCAAACAATTGCTGCCGATTGGCGCCGCCGCTTTCGCCGCGTGGTGCTGTTTGGGACCGGCGGTTCGGCGCTGGGCGCCCGCACCCTGGCCGCTCTTGCCGCGCCAGCATCCGCCGGTAAACGAAGTCAAGACGAAAGCCCGGTTCTCTGCGTACCCGACAATCTGGATCCAGATTTGATGGCGCGGGTTCTGACCTCGGATGATCTGGCTGAGACAGGTTTTTTGGTAATCTCCAAATCGGGCGGCACCGGAGAAACCCTGGCCCAGGCCTTGACCGCCGTAACCGCCGTGCGTGATGGGCTTGGCACCGCTGCCCTGGCAAAACATTTTCTGGCCATCAGCGAACCTGGGCAGGGCGCGTTGCGGCGACTAAGCGCCGATATTGGCGCCCAAGTACTCGATCACGATCCTGATGTTGATGGGCGCTTTTCGGTCCTCTCTCTTGTGGGCCTGTTGCCGGCCATGATGCTTGGTTTGGATGCCGCCGCCGTGCGCAATGGCGCCGAAGCGGTGCTGGCGCACACCCTGGCGACCCCTGATAGCCCACCCGCCATGGGCGCCGCCCTGCAGGTTGGTTTGCAACGCCATGGATTAAACCTGTCGGTGCTGCTGGCATATGGCGAGGCGTTCAAGCCGTTCGTGCGTTGGTATCGCCAGCTTTGGGCCGAAAGCCTGGGCAAGCAGGGCCACGGCACCACGCCTATTGATGCCTTGGGCCCGGTCGATCAACATAGCCAGTTACAGCTTTATCTCGACGGCCCCGTGGACAAGCAATTCACTTTGCTAATGCTGCAACAGGCCGGGCGGGGACCGGTGGTGGATGCAGACCTTGCCACTGGCCTGGGCCAGGACTATCTGGCGGGGCGGCGGATTGGTGATCTGGTGGCGGCCATGCAAGCGGCCACTGCGGACACATTGATCAGACAGGGGCGCCCGGTGCGCCGCCTGACGGTGCAATGTCTGGATGAAACCAGCATGGGCGCGCTGTTGATGCATTTCATGTTGGAAACTCTGTTCGCCGCGGATTTGATGGGAGTTGATCCCTTTGGCCAACCGGCGGTCGAGGAAAGCAAGGTGTTGGCTAGGCGGTATTTGAAGGAACTCGCACCATGAACAGGCTGCGCAGATTGCCGGAAATCACCGTCAATCGCATCGCCGCGGGCGAGGTTGTGGAACGCCCCGCCAGTGCCTTGAAGGAATTGGTGGAAAATGCCATTGATGCCGGTGCCACACAAATCGACGTCGTCTTGCTGAACGGCGGACGGGAATTGATTTCCGTCATTGATAACGGCGCCGGCATGACAGCGGATGATTTGGTGTTGGCGGTACAGCGGCACGCAACCTCGAAACTGCCCGACGAGGATTTGCTGCATATCCAATGGCTGGGATTTCGCGGCGAGGCGCTGCCTTCGATCGGTGCCGTGGCCCGCCTGGTTATCACCTCGCGCATCGCCGGCGCTGGCAACGGCAGCGAGGCCTGGCGCATCAGGGTCGATGGTGGCCAGGTTGGCGAGGTGACGCCGGCGGCGCAGGTTACGGGCACCCGTGTCGAGGTGCGGGATTTATTTTTTGCCACCCCGGCCCGCTTGAAATTTCTGAAGACCGCGCGGACGGAATTCCAACATGCCGTCGATGCGGTCAAACGCCTGGCCATGGCGCGCCCGGATATTGCCTTTACGCTTTCCGACGGTGAGCGGCGCAGCCTTGATCTGACGACCAGTGGCGGTGATTTGTTTGACGCCCGTCTGGCCCGTCTTGGCGCGGTCATGGGGCGGGAATTTGCCGACAACGCCATCGCGATCGATGCGGAAAGGGAAGGTTTGCGCCTGACCGGATATGCTGGCTTGCCGACCCTGAACCGTACCAACAACCGCATGCAGTATCTATTCGTCAATGGCCGGCCGGTGCGGGATCGTCTGTTGGCGGGCGCCCTGCGGGCCGGCTATATGGATGTGCTGGCCCATGACCGGCATGCCATGGCGGCGTTGTTCCTGGAAGTGCCCGCCGATCAGGTCGATGTCAATGTGCATCCCATGAAGGCCGAAGTACGCTTTCGCGACCCGGGTCTGGTGCGTGGACTGCTGGTCTCGGCCCTGCGCCACGCACTGGCCGGCGCCGGCCACCGCAGTTCGACCACGGTCAGTACGGCCGCCCTGGGGCGGGTGCGGGAGCAGGGCTTTAATCTGCCTTACCGCCAGGGCATGGGACGGTCGGCAGGGTGGGGTGGCGCAGGCCTGATGGAGGCGGCCGCGGCCTTTCAATCACCCTTTGCCGCGGTCGCCGAGCCCTCGGCCCGGTTGGAGTGGCAATCCGAGGGCGGCGACAACGTGGTCGCGGCCAACGATTATCCTCTGGGCGTGGCCCGGGGACAATTGCACGAGACCTACATCGTGGCGCAGACCGCGAACGGCATCGTGATTGTCGATCAACATGCGGCCCATGAACGCCTGGTGATGGAACGTATGCAGGCGCAATTGGCGGACCGTGGCGTCGCGCG
Source organism: Pseudomonadota bacterium (assembly GCA_027623205.1). GTDB lineage: Bacteria > Pseudomonadota > Alphaproteobacteria. Next base: position 12,160 of record JAQBYC010000049.1, read on the forward strand.
GCAAATATTGTTGCTGCCCGATGTCGTGGAACTGGATGAGGACGGCGCCCAGCGTTTGAGCGCGCGAGCGGATGAATTGGCTGAATTGGGTCTGATCCTGGAAGCGTTTGGTACCGGCGCGGTGGTGGTGCGTGAAATTCCGGCGCTTTTGGGGGAGAGCGACATACAAGGGCTGGTGCGTGATCTGGCGGACGAATTGGCCGAGATGGATCAAGCCCTGGCCTTGCGCGAGCGGCTGGACAGTGTTTGTGCCTCCATGGCCTGCCATGGCAGCGTTCGCGCCGGCCGCCGCTTGAGCGTGGAAGAAATGAATGCCTTGCTCCGCGAGATGGAGCGCACCCCTCGTTCGGGCCAATGCAGTCACGGCCGCCCCACCTATGTGGAATTGCAGTTGAGCGATATCGAAAGCCTGTTCGGACGCCGTTAGGTCTGATTGTTTAGCTGTTATCTTCGTCTGGACTGTCCCAGCGCAGGATCACGATGCGGGCGGCACCATAATGGCGTTCGTCCAGCTTGGTGAAGCTGGGACCGGGCCGAAAATCTTCCTGCTTCGCCAACTCGATACAGCAAATGCCGCCATCCCGCAGCCAACCCATTTTCGCCAAGGCATTCAGACTCGGTTCCGATTGTCCCGTCCGGTACGGGGCATCCAACAGTACCAGATGAAAGCCATCCTTGGTATGGCCCGGTTGCGTGGCATCGCGGGTCAGGACCCTGACCCGGGCGGTTTCCCCCATGGCTTTCGCGGTTTCCAGGATCAGGCGCGCCGCCGCCTTGTTCCGCTCGATAAAGCAGACCGATGCCGCGCCCCGCGATAACGCTTCAAAACCCAAGGCGCCGGTCCCGGCGAAAACATCCAGCACCGCTGTATCTTGGGGCAGGGGGCCATTTGGGGTGGCATAGTCGCCGTGCGAGAGAATATTGAACAGCGCTTCGCGTGCCCGATCAGAAGTCGGGCGAATATCCAGGTCCGCGGGTCCCGTCAAACGCCTGCCCCTGTGCTTGCCGGCGATGATCCGCATCTATTTTTTTTTGCGCGGGCGCCTGGCATCGCCCACGACCTCATCCATGCCAAAACGGGCGGCGTGACTGCCCAATTGGTCGCGCAGGATGCGGCGGGGTACGGGGGCTATATCGCCACGGGCCAGATCGCCCAATTGAAAGGGGCCGTAGGACAGGCGGATCAGGCGGCTGACCTTTAAGTTCAAATGCTCCATCACCCGGCGGATTTCCCGGTTCTTGCCCTCTTTCAAGGCCAGGCTGAGCCAGGAATTGCCGCGCTGGGTGCTATCCAGTTTAGCCTCGATCGCACCATATGAAATGCCTTCGATACGCACGCCGTCGGCCAATCGGGCCAGGGCTTTCTCATCCACGGTGCCATACACCCGGACCCGGTATCGGCGGCTCCATCCCGTACTTGGCAATTCCAAATGACGGGCCAGGTCACCATCATTGGTCAACAGCAGCAGGCCTTCGGTATTCAAATCCAGACGGCCGACGGAAAGTACCCGAGGCAGGGAAGCGGGCAGGCTTTGAAACACCGTGGCACGGCCCTCGGGGTCACTGTTGGTGGTCAGCAAACCCTTGGGCTTGTGATAGCGCCACAGTTTGGTGGGCTCCGCCAACGCAAGTGGCTTTTCATCCACTTCGATCTTGCTTTTAGCGGTCACGACACAGGCGGGACTGTCCAGCACCTTGCCGTCCACCTTGACCCGGCCGGCGCCAATCCAGCGTTCGGCCTCGCGACGGGAACATAACCCCGCCCGGGCCAGGCGTTTGGCGATCCGCTCGCCGGCCTTCGTGCCGGCGCCAGCCTCTGATTTAGCGGCGGTTTCAGGCTTGACCATATTGCGCTTGCTGCTCATGTTGCACAACATGCCCATCGCGAAGACGAAATCAACCTTCATGAATCTGGCCCTGGAAGAAGCCCGGGCAGCAGCCGCCCGTGACGAGGTGCCCATCGGCGCAATTATCGTCGATGGCGCGGGTAATATCCTGGCCCAGGCCGGCAACCGCACCGAAGAAATGGCGGATCCCACGGCCCATGCGGAGATGGAGGCTATTCGGCAGGCGTGTGCGGTGCGGGGCGAACCCCGGCTGCCCGATTGCGCCATCTACGTCACGTTGGAGCCCTGTCCCATGTGTGCAGCCGCCATTTCCTTCGCCCGCCTGGGCCGTCTTTACTATGGCGCCCCGGATCCCAAGGGCGGCGGCGTCGAACATGGCCCACGGATCTTCCATCAAGCCACCTGTCATCACAAACCCGACCTCTACCCTGGTATCGGTGAAGACGCGGCGGCGGCCTTGCTAAGGGCATTTTTCCAGGCCCGGCGCCGACGATCAACTGCGGCCCGGTGACTCGATGAATAGCTAAAATGGTCTAAATCACACCCGCCGTCTGGAATGCCTTGATTTCGTCCGGGCTGTAGCCAGCTTCGGTCAGGACCTCGATGGCATGTTCGCCGGGGGCTGCGGGCGGCCGGTTGATGGAGCCGCCACCGTGGGCGAGACGGAAGCCGGAGCCGATCAAATTCAAGGTGCCATAGGGACTTTCGACCGACTGCAACACGTCCCTGTGTTCCAGTTGCGGGTGCTTCACGGCCTCGGCGATAGTGCGAACCTGGCTGGCGGGCGCCCCGGCTTCGGCCAGACGGGCCTCCCAAGTGGCGATATCGGCCGTGGCGAAGGCGGTCTCGATAATTTCGCGCAAGGCCGGTTCATGTTCCGCCCGGCCGTGCCAGTCGGCGAAGCGTGGGTCATCCAGCAATTCCGGCTGGCCAATGGCGCGCATCAAGGCTTGGAATTGTCTTTCCGTGTTTACCGCGAGGAGCAAATTATCCTCGCCCACCTTGAACAGATTGGCGGTGGGCCGCCGGCTGATGGCCTGGTTGCCGTATTGGCCGTGCACGTGGCCGGTGGTGGTGTGTTCGCTAACCAGGGGCGAGAGGAAGGTCAGGGTAGCGTCCAGCATGGCAACATCGATACATTGTCCCTTGCCCGTATGACTGCGCTGAAACAGGGCCGAGGCGATGGCGAAGGCCGAGGTCATGCCGCCGATGGCATCGCAGACGGCAAATCCGGCCCGGGTCGGTCCCGTGCCTTCATGCCCGGTGATCGACATGATACCTGATACCGCCTGAATGCGGCCATCGTAGGAGGGGGTATTGCGTTCCGGCCCGTTTTGCCCAAAGCCAGATACGGCGCAATAGATCAACTGGGGATTGATTGCCGAGAGCGCCTCATATCCAATACCCAGGCGGTCCATGACGCCGGGACGGAAGTTTTCAGTCACCACATCCGCCGTTTTGACCAGACGTTTGACAATTTCGACGGCGGCCGGGTCCTTCATATCCAGGGCGATATTGCGCTTGTTGGCGTTGATCGCCAGCCAGCCGGGCGCCATGCCCCGATCGCTCCATTCCTTGGACAGTGGACCATTGCGCATTTCCTCACCGCCCGGCCGTTCCACCTTGATGACATCGGCGCCCAGCAGGGCCAGTTGGAAGCTGCCGAACGGACCGGCGAAGACTTGGGTGAAATCCAGGACGCGTATGCCGGCAAACGGTTTCGTCATGGCCCCATCGGCTCCCCCAAATTATTCCGCCGCGTCGGATCGCGCCGCATCGTCCCGGCGCTGCTTGGCGATCCGTTTGGTCTCATCGAATTCAGCCCGGCGGCGGGCGATTTCCTCTGCCGGTATACGTTCGATATTCTGGAAATCCAGTTTCCATTCGCCATCTTCGTTCCAGCGTTGTGGCGACTGCCGCGTGGTGCGGGGGCCCGTGGCGCTTGCCAGCAGGTCCAGCGCCATGGCCAGGGTTTCTGCCTGGGAAACCGGGTCATGAGGTTTGCCGGCTGCATTGCCCAGTGGAAAGTCACTGAACAGGAAGCGCGGCACGCCGCAGAATTCAACGATGTCCTTGGCGCAACCCATGATTACCGTGGGGATGCCGTTGGCTTCCAGATAACGTGCGGTCAGACTCACGGTCTGATGGCACACCGGTCAAGCCGCAACGATAATTGCCGCTTCGGCCCCGTCCTCGCGCAGACGGGCCAGGATCTCCGGACAATCCTGATCCAGGGTGGTCTGTTGGCTTCGATTGGTCGGGGTGCCGTGAAAACGTGGCGCCAGTGCACCGATCCGGCCTTCCTGGGCAGCAATCTTTAACTGCGCCAGGGGGAAGTAACTGTTGCGATCGGCGGCGGTGGTATATTTCCGATCGTAGCCAAGATGAGAAATTCGTACATCGGGCTCGTCTTCCACCGGATCTGAATAGACTCGATAGAACTTGGCCGAGGCATTGTATGCCGCGCCGGGTCCCTGATCGCCCTTGTCTGGCTGATAGCGGGCTGAAGTGACGACCAGGCCGACCTTGGTCTTGTTTAGCGGCTTTGCCAGCGGCGTAAACGGCACCTCCGAATACTGCGCCCAGCGATAGGGGTTGCCGTAGCCAAGTGCGAGATAATAATCCCGCAGCCGCTGCATATAGGGGACCGGCACGTCATGTTCGGCGGCGAAGTCCAGTCCGCCATTCTCTGTTCCACGTCCATCCATCACAAACGCCCTTTCGTAAATTAGATGCTGCGACAACATAGCACATTTCGCCGGACAAACTGATAGGAGACTCGGGCTCCGACAGGCGTTAGATTGTCGGTGAACAAGGAAACAAACGGTCAAGGTCGGGTGCAAAGGTGCCCGCAAGGAAGGATAGGTAAGTGATGATCCCAGAATATTCAGATCGCTCGAAGGATTTGCAGGAGCGGCTGCTGAAATTCATGGACGACGTGGTGTACCCGAACGAGGACCTTTACAAGGAACAACTCGACTCGGCCGCCGAACGGTGGAGCGTACCGCCGGTGCTGGAGGAAATGAAAGCCAAGGGACGTGAAGCCGGCTTATGGAACCTCTTTCTACCGGAGAGCGACCAGGTGGAACCCATGAGCAACCTTGATTACGCGCCGCTGTGCGAAATCATGGGACGTTCACCCATTGCCGCTGAAGCCACCAATTGCTCGGCGCCCGATACGGGCAACATGGAAGTGTTCACCCGGTATGGCACCGCCGAGCACAAGGAGCGCTGGTTGAAGCCTCTGCTGGACGGTAAGATCCGCTCCGCTTTTGCCATGACCGAGCCGGCCGTAGCTTCATCCGATGCCACCAATATTGAAACCGCGATCGTGCGCGAGGGTGATGAGTACGTCATCAATGGCCGCAAGTGGTGGACCTCCGGCATCGGTGATCCCCGTTGCGAAGTTCTGATCCTGATGGGCAAAACCGACCCTGATAACCCCGACCGTTACCGTCAGCAATCCATGGTCGTGGTGCCGCGCGACAGCGCCGGCATCACGGTGGAAAAAATGCTGCACGTTTTCGGTTACGACGATGCTCCACACGGTCATGGCCAGGTGCTGTTCGAGGACGTGCGAGTGCCTGCGGATGCGATCCTGCTGGGCGAGGGCCGTGGCTTTGAGATTGCCCAGGGGCGGCTTGGCCCGGGCCGAATTCATCACTGCATGCGGCAGATCGGCGTTGCCGAACGGGCCCTCGAAAGCATGTGCAAGCGGGCCAAATCCCGTTTTGCCTTTGGCAAGCTGGTTTCGGAACAATCGGTCACGACCGAGCGGATCGCCGAAGCGCGCATCGCCATCGATCAGTCCCGGTTGCTGGTACTCTTCGCGGCCCACAAGATGGACACGGTTGGCAACAAGGAAGCCCGCAAGGAGATCGCCATGATCAAGGTAGCGGTGCCGAACATGACCTGCCGTGTGGTTGATATGGCGATGCAGGTACATGGCGGCGGTGGTGTCAGCCAGGTCTTCAACCTGGCCCATGCCTATGCCCATTCCCGTACCCTGCGCTTCGCTGACGGTCCGGATGAGGTGCATCGTGCGCAAATCGGACGGCTGGAACTGCGTCGCTGGAACTAAGCATGGGTAACGATTAAATTCATCACCACTAAGATTGGGGCGGGGCCGTTGATAATCGGCTCCGCCCCAACGTCTATTAGGGGCTTATCCTGGAAGTGAAATACCATGGCAATTGATGACTGGTTCTCGGCCAGCTATGCCCAGGCACGAGAGAAATTTATCGCAGCTGCAACTGCGGCGGGCGCCATTGTGCGCAGTTATCCCCATCCCCTGAAAGGTCCCGATGGCGGTGATTTGGCAATGGATCTGGCCTATCTGGGGCCTCGGGATGCCGACCGTGTTCTGGTGACGTCGTCGGCGACCCATGGGATTGAAGGTTTTTGCGGCGCCGGCTGTCAGACCGGCTTTCTGGCAACCGGTCTGCACAGCGAATTGCCCGCGGGCATGGCGCTGCTGCATGTGCATGCCCATAATCCCCATGGTTTCGCCCACGAGCGCCGGGTGACGGAAGACAACGTGGATTTGAACCGCAACTTCATCGATTTCAGCGCGCCCCTGCCGGACAATCCGGCCTATGAGGCGGTCCACCCCTGGTTGGTGCCCAGCGACTGGGACGGCCCGGCGCGGCAGGCGGCGGACGCGGCGATCCAAGGTTTCATCGCCGCCAACGGCATGTTCGCCTTTCAGGCGGCGGTAACCTGCGGCCAGCATGGTCATCCCGACGGCCTGTTCTTCGGCGGCCGGGCGCCGACTTGGTCGCGGCGCACCATTGAAGCCCTGGCCAGGGAATATCTGGCCGGGCGTCGCCATGTGGCGTTGATCGATTTTCACACCGGTCTGGGCCCGAGGGGGCATGGCGAATTGATTTCGGTCGATGCCCCGGGTGGGGACGAATATCTGCGCACTGTCGCCTGGTACGGTGACGAGGTTCGCACGCCCAGTTCCGGCGACAGCGTCTCGGCCGACGTCAAAGGCACGATCGAGACCGGCTATCACGCCATATTGGCGAATACGCAGAGCACGACTATCGCCATTGAATTCGGCACCTTGCCGCCCGAACGGGTTCTGCAGGCCCTGCGCGCTGACAATTGGCTGTATCTGCATGGCGCGGTGGCCTCGGAAACGGGCCAGGCGATCAAGCGGGAGATCCGCGCCGCGTTCTATGGCGAGGATTCTGAATGGAAGGCCATGGTCTGGGAGCGCGGCCTGGATATCACGCGCAAGACCATACGGGGCCTGGCGGACGGATGAACGCCGCCAACAACGGGTACGCCGCGCATTTTCGCCCGGATTATGCCGCCTGCCGGGACTATTTTCTCGACCTGGCGGCGTCCTCGGGCGGGGAGTTGGTGCGGGCGGCCAACCCGGTCCCAGGGCCGGACGGTATTGAATTAAGCACCGAGTTCCTGCACCTGGGCCCGCGGGATGCGGAACGCGCCCTGATTTTGGTATCCGGCACCCATGGGGCCGAGGGCTTCGCGGGCTCCGCCATTCAGTGCGCCTGGCTCGCAGCGGCGACGGCCGCCAGCTTGCCGGAAAATCTGGCGGTGTTGCTGGTGCATGGCATAAACCCCTTCGGCTTTGCGCATTTACGCCGGGTCAATGAAGACAATGTGGATTTGAACCGCAACTTCATCGATCACGAGACTGAGCATCCGCATAATGAAAATTATGTGCGGATCGGCGAGGCAATGGCGGCAACGGCCCTGGACGGCCCTAAGCGGGCCAAAGCCGATAAAGATCTGGACCGCATCAGCGCGGACATGGGCCAATTGAACGTCATGCGCGCCGTGGGCGGACAATACGACGCAGCCGAGGGGATGTTTTACGGCGGCCGGGTGCCCGTCTGGTCCAACCGGACCCTGCGGGAATACTTAGCCAGCTTTCTGCCGGCTGTGAAACTGGCGGCCTACGTGGATATTCATACCGGTCTGGGGCCATCGGGCCATGGCAGCCTCCTGGGGTATCACTGGAAGGGCACCGAAGGCCATGATCTGGCGCGGTCCTGGTGGGGCAAGGATATAACCGCCGCCTCGGTCAAGATCAACCACGGCAAGACCGGCCACGGCGCCATGGAGGCCTTGGCCCCGGCCCAGGTGGTCTGCCTGACCCTGGAATTCGGTACTTTGCCCTTTGCCGCGGTGCTGGCGGCCTTGCGCGATGAACATGCCCTGTGGTGGCATGGCGCGGGGCGCGAGAGCAGCGCCATCAAGGCGGCCTTCCGGGCCGCCTTTTGCCGCGACGATCCGGCTTGGCGGGAGGCGGTGGTGAAACGTGGCCTGCAAATCGCCACAGATGCCATTACAGGTTTGACTGGCGTCTAGAGCGTGTCGCCAAAACCATGTCGGCGGCTTTCTCGCCAATCATGATGGCGGGCGCATTCGTGTTGCCCGAAGTCAGTGTCGGCATAATCGAGGCGTCAGCCACCCGCAAACCAGTCAGCCCGCGAACCCGAAGCTGATCATCGACGACGGCCATGGGGTCCGTGCCCATCTTGCAGGTTCCGACTGGGTGATAGGTGGTCTCCGCCACCTCCCTGACCCAGGCCAGGATATCTTCGTCCGAAGTCCGTGATGGACCCGGCGCCAGTTCCGTCGTGTGCAATGCCGCCATCGCGGGCGCGGTCATCAGCGCGCGCGCGATACGGACGGCGCGCACGGTAATCTCTGCGTCAAGCGGCGCGGAGAGAAAGTTGAAATTGATCGCCGGCGGCGTCCGCGGATCGGCCGACGTGATGTGTACATGGCCCGTGCTGTCGGGGCGCATGGGGTGCGCATAGCAGGTGATGCCGGCAGTGCCGGAAAGCTTGTAGCCCGGCTCATAAAGCATCGGCACAAATCCCAACAGGACATCCGGCGAGGCGAGGCCCTCGCGGCTGCACACGAAAGCGCGGATCGGGGCAGCGGGGATGCCCAGCATGCCTTTCTGTAAAAAAACATAGCGCAACGCCTGTTTGACCAGCCCCAGTCCGCTGCCCATGTCGTTATAGGTGACGCCGGGCGCACCGATCGCCCAGCGGGTCCGGGGCGCATAATGGTCGCGGAGATTCTCCCCGACGCCCTTCAGCGCGTGCCGCACTTCGATCCCGAGGCCCTGTAGACGCTCGGGCTGTCCGATGCCTGAGAGCTCCAGTAATTGTGGCGAGTTGATCGTGCCCGCGCTCACCACCACCTCGCGGGTCACCCGCGCCTCGCGTGGTTTTCCGCCGACGGCATAGCGCACGCCCGTACACCGCTGGCCTTCCAGCACCAGCGCTTCCGTCCAGGCGCCGGTTTCGATGGTCAGGTTCTTGCGCTTCCGGATCGGGTCCAGATAGCAATGCGCCGTGCTCATCCGGCGGCCATTGGCAATGGTTGCCTGACTTAGGGCGATGCCCTCCTGGGTCGCACCGTTGTAGTCGGGATTTTGCGGTATCCCCACCTGGCCGGCGGCCGCGATCAGGGCGTCGTAAAGCGGGCCGCGTTCGTCCGGATCGGTGACACGCAGTGGGCCGGTGCGGCCGCGGTAGGTGTCCTCGCCACCCTCGTAACTCTCCAAACGCTTAAAAAAGGGCAGAACATCCGCATAGCTCCAACCCCTGTTGCCCAGTTGCGCCCAGGTATCGAAATCCTGCGCCTGCCCACGGACAAATACCAGGCCATTGATCGAACTTGACCCGCCCAGCAATCGCCCGCGTGGCACAGGGATTCTCCGCCCACTGGTACTGGGCTCGGGCTCTGCCGCATAGCACCAGTTGGCGGCGGGATTCTCAACCAGTTTGGCATAGCCGATCGGGAAACGGGACCAGGGATGACTGGCGGGACCGGCTTCCAGCAACAGCACGCGATTGCCCGGATCCGCCGACAAACGGTTGGCGACGACTGCGCCGGCGGAACCGGCGCCGACGATGATGTAATCGTAAGTCTTTATATCCGCGTCTTTCATTTATTTCCTCGGCCGCTGCGCGGGGCCGGTTTCAGAATACTGGTTTTACTTTTTCAATTGCCGGGCCAGCGCTTCGGGTGTTGTTTCAACAGCGAAATAAACGAAAGTGTCCTCCCATTGCAGCGGTAGATCGACCAAGATGCCGGGCTGTTCCGCCGTGACGGCCAGGTCCAGCGCCGCACGCAGGATCTCTCTCTGCATCGCGCTATCGCCCGCCCGCCCGAAGGTATTGCCCATGGGAAAGTTGACGAACAGGCTGCGCGGCGGCCGCACCAGGGCGGTGATGTCCCGCCCTGTCGAAACGGTGACGGTCGGGATGCCGCTCTCTTCCACTACCCTCGCGACCAGACCCACGGTCTGGTGGTCGAGCGGTCAGGCCGGTATGGCGATGAGCAGATCTACCCCGTCCGCCTTGAGCTCGTCCACCAGTGCGGGGGCGGATTCCTCGATCACCTTGCTGCGGTTATAGGTCCGGCCCATGAAGCCGCTCCACAGCCTGCTTGCGACGGCGCCGATTTCGCCGGCCGCGGCCAGTTCGGCCAGGCGGTCCACGGGGAAGATGCAGTTGAGGTCCCGGTCCGCATCGCTGTGATCATAATAGCTGTCGTGGATCTGATACTGGTCCAATGGCGTTGCCGGATCAATGGCGTCCACCCGGTGGTCATTGCGCGCGTCCGGGTCGAACGGTGCGGCCGTACAATGGGAAATGCCGCCGCTGACCAGCATGCCAACGGTGCACGCCGTCAAAGGCCTGGCAAGCGGCGTCCATGGCGCGCTATGGTTTTCGCTCCATTGATAGGGCGGAAATCCCATGGCGCCGTACTTGTTGTTCAGGGCGTCGACATAGCGGATCGGTTCCATCGTCGAAGGTCTCCATAGTTGTGGGACGAATACGGCGACATGTTACCGTCCGGCCGGGGACCGTGCAAATCGGCTTATATTGTGTCCCCGTAAGCAGGCGGAAATTTTGGCCTTGAGCGCCATGGGGTAAATATTGTTAACCCTATGGTATTAAGTATAACCCCATAATCGGTCCGAAAATATGTCGCCCCATCAAGGCCGTTCTATCCGAGACTGGCGCCACGCGAGGGCTATCATGAAATTGCCAACCGCATTGATATGTTTCTGGCTATTGAATGGCTGTGTCGGAACCTCCAGCGCGCCAATTATCGATGCGTCGGCGGCGCCTTGTGCGGCGGATGCCGGAGGCGCCACGCCGGGCAACTGGCTCATTGGCCGCTGGACAAGGCCCCACAATTCCCTGGTGATCCATCGCGAGGGGGTCTCCCTGGTTTATGAATGGGAGCGGGCGCCCGGCCTCGTGTCGGCCGGGTGGGGCGAGAAGGCGCCCGCGAGAGGTGAAGGTCTGGTTACGCGGATCACCGGCTGTACGGTCGTAATGAAGGGTTACTATTCCTGGAGCACGACGAGAGAAATCATCGGCCGGGAAATGACCTATAGGTTGAACCTCGACGAACCGGCCGTGCTGCGTGGCGAATGGTACGGCGCCGGCCGAACCTGGCTGCCAGCCTACTGGCGCAAGGAAGCATAAAAAACCCAACCCGGCGCGCAATGAGCCATATCGACAACGCCCGGCGGTCTCCCCATCCTGATACCGCATAACACGGCGAGCCAACTGGTCTCCGTTGCATGGGCCCATGGTCCTTGGTCTCGCCTTCAAGTTGCGCGGAATGAAATTTGCATTGGGTGCCATGGTACCCGGCGTTTGCACGTTGGATCATGGCGAGCCAGGCAATCGCTGCAAGGGCTGGCACAAAGACGAAACTGAACTTGTTCATGGACAGATCGCGACGCCTCGCCATACGTTGCTTTCGTTTTACAACTGGGCAAACCGTCATCGGCGTTATGCCATTGGTACGCGGCTGAATTATCGATCAGGCGGGGCGGGCCCGGCAAGCGATCGCAAGGCTTGATGGCCATCGCGCGGTGGGCAGCAGGTTTCCAGGTCCGGGTTGCGCCGGATCACCACGATTTCGGACCGGTCCTGCATTGCCTGCCTGCAGATAGCTTCGACTGGAAGCCCGTCTACTGAAAATGCGGCACGACTTTCTCGGTGAACATGATGAAGGAGGCATGGCTGAGCGGCGCGATCATCAGATACTCCAGGGGCAGGGTTTCCTGCAGTTCCTGAATCTGAGCAATGACTTTCTCCGGCGTGCCGCAAATCGCGATCTCCGCCACATAGCGCCCGACCGGGTCTGCGTTCTCGCTGATGGAGCGGTCCAGCGCGTCGGCATGCATCGATTTTTGTGCGCCAGCGGCCGTGCCTCTGATATTCGCCTTGTGGCGCAGGTAGTTGCCGAACATGAACTCCGCGCCGCGCCGGCCCACATCCTCTGCCTCCGCCGCAGTGGCCCCCATTGCCAAGGTCCGGGCCATGGGAATATCCCGCCCGGCGATGGAATAGCCGGCGGCTTCCAACAGCTGTTTGTAGGCGGCGCGCTTCCTGGCGATTTCCAGGTGGGTGGCATGGGGGTCCATCAGAATGGAGAAGCCGCGCTCTGCCGCCCATTCAAGTGCTTCCAGCGAGGTGGCGGCCAGCCAGACCGGCATGGGGTCCTGCAACGGCTTGGGCAGCACCTCGACATCCTCGAACTGCCAGAATTCGCCGTGATGGTTGACCTTGTCGTCGTTCCACGCCTTGAGCACGATTTCAACGGCTTCCCGATACCGGGCATAGCTTTCCTTGGGCTCGACGCCAAAGATCCTGTGCTCGGTCGGATCAAAGCCGCGTCCGGCGCCCCAGTTCACCCGGCCGCCCGATACCTGGTCCAGCAAGGCGACCTCCTCCGCCAGGCGCAGGGGATGATAGAACGAGGCCAGGGACACCGCCGTGCCGATGCGCAAATTCTTGGTACGCGCCGCGATATGGGTGCCCATGATATGCACCGACGGGCAGACACTGTAGGTGCTGAAATGGTGTTCGGCCAGCCAGACCGCGTCGTATCCGGTCTTGTCCATGACGTCCATACGCTGGAACGCCCGTTCATACACGCTCGTCAAGGGCACGCGCCGGCCCGGCCAACTGAAGAACTGAAGCACGCCGAATTTCATGATGCCATCTCCCACGCTAACAATATTAAGCGCACGCCGCGTTCAGGCGCGGGCGTAGCTTCTCAGGATGTCGTCGATCACCCGTTCCAGGTGCATCACGGTGCTGCAGGTTTTTGCCACGTGGCAGAATTGGCGGTAGCGGGGCATCTCGGAGTCCCCGGTGCCCCAAAAGGTTTCCGGTTCCGGATTGAGCCAGATTACCGCGCGGGAGCGGTCGTGCAGACGGCGCATGATATCGATGCGCGGATCGGTGAAGTTGGAACGGCCATCGCCCAGAATGATGACCGTGGTATGGCGGTCCAAATCCGCCATGAAATTTTCCTCATAGTCATCCAGGGCCTGGCCGTAATCGGTGGAGCGGAAGCCGATCTTGGCCATGATCTCGGGAATGGCCGTTTCAACATCGTGGTGCTCCAGAATGTCGCCCACATCGACCAGGCGGTCGGAAAAGGCATAGGCCTGTAACTGCGCGATGACCTCGTTCAGGGAATAGAGGAAAAGCAGCAGAAACCGCGCCGCGGCGGCGACCGAGCGGGAGACATCGCAGATCACGACAATTTTGGGCCGTTCAATCTTGATATGTTTCCACAATACCTCGAACGGGATGCCGTCGTGGGGCATGTTGCGGCGCATGGTGCGGCGCACATCCAATTGGCCCCGCCTGGTATGCTTGCGCCGGCGGCTGTAGCGGCTGGCCAGGCGCTTGGCCATGCGGCGGACGATATTGTGCATGCGCGCGAAATCCCGCTGCTCCAGGTTGGACATGCGGGTTTCCATCAGGAACTCTTCGCGCAGGGCCTCGCCGTTGGAACGGGCGTAAAGTTCGTACTGGCGCTCGACAAATTGCCGGGATTCATCCAGCAGGAAGCGGCGGCCCTGTTCCAGCCGTTGCGCCAGATCGGTGGCATCGCCGCTGTCGTCACCGCCGTCATCGCCGGTACCGCCGCGCCGCAGTTGGGCGATCAGTTTTTCCAGATCGCGCAGGCCCATGTCGTCCAGAATGCGCCGGGCGAAATAACCCCGTTGGCTGAAATACCGGATTTCGGTCGCGCCGACCCGGTTGGCCGATTGTTCCATGGCCGCCGCCATTTCGCTGCCGTCGCCGGCCAAAAGCATTTCCGCCAGGGGGACGTTGCCCAGTTCCTCGCCGAAGGCGGCATCACTATCCGCCCTTTCGGGCGGCTGGCGGTTGCCCGTGCCATCATCGGCGCTGAATTCCTCGCGGGCGAAAAACATCTCGAAGCAATCGTTATAACTCGCGACCTCATCGGGCGTTTTAGCCAAGGCGACGCACAAGGCATCCTTGAACAACTGCCGGTCAGCATATCCGACCAGGTCGACGGTGCGGTGAGCGTCGATGCTTTCCGCCGGCGAAACGCGGATATCGGCGGCGCGCAGGGCGCGGAAAAAATTCTCAAGAGGTCGCTGCATAGCCCCGGTCTCCAGCCTGGCGGGCCTTGCGGGTCATTTCGGCGATCTGCGGCCGTACCGCATGAATATCCTGCTCGAACTTCAACAGCACATTCAGGGTATCGCGGATCAAATCAGGCGCCAGATCGTCGGCATGCAGCAACAATAGAACACGGGCCCAATCCAGGGTTTCAGAAATAGACGGCAGTTTTTTCAGGTCCTGTTCCCGCAGCATCTGTACGAAAGCGACCAGCTTGCGCCGCAGCTTCACTTCGATATCGGGTACCCGGGCCGCGACGATTTGTTCTTCCAGCCTGGCGTCCGGCAAGGGGATATACAGATGCAGACAGCGCCGTTTCAGCGCATCGCCCATTTCACGCATATTATTGGAGGTCAGGAATACAATTGGCGGCACGGTGGATTTGATGGTGCCGATTTCCGGAATGGTGACCTGAAACGCCGAGAGAATTTCCAGCAGAAACGCCTCGAACTCTTCGTCGGATTTGTCGATTTCATCGATCAGCAGAACCGCGCCGTGTTCCTGGCGCAGGGCGCGCAGCAAAGGCCGCGGCTCGAGAAACTGTTCGGAAAAAAATAAATCGCCAAACCCCTGCAGCTTTGTCATCGCCGCGTCCAGGCTGGGCGTATCACCGAGGACATCGCCCATTTTGTCCTTCAGGATCTGGGTATAGAGCAATTGCTTGCCGTATTTCCATTCATACAGGGCCTTGGATTCGTCCAGGCCTTCGTAGCATTGCATGCGTATCAGCGGCAGATCCAACCAGGCCGCGGTGGACAGGGCCAACTCGGTCTTGCCGACGCCAGCGGAGCCTTCCACCAGAATCGGCTTGGTCAAATTCTGGGCGACAAAGATGGCGGTGGCGATCTGCCGGGAGGTGATATAGCCGACATCACCCAGGCCGGCGATGATCTCATCTACGTTATTGATTTTTGCGGCGCGAGGTTCGGTCATGGTTCTCATTTCACTAACTGCGGTTACTGGTCTGCGTCAACTGGCCGCCAGCAAGGACTGGCCGCGCTTTTGGGCCTGAAGATCACGGGCGCTGGCCGCAATACCCAGGGACTCCACAAGGTCTCGATTGGCGATGGCGAGTGCGGTCGAGACCTCTATATCCCACGTGTTGATAAATGCCTCAACCTCCGCCTCGACCCATTTGGTTGTTTCCCGGGCAGCGGCGGCCAGGGATGAGAGGGTTTCGTCAATGTCATCGCGGTTGCCATCCAGCAGATCGGCCGCCCGCCAGGCCATGGCCGACAGACCATCGGGCATCGCCGCCAGGCGCCCCAGGCTTCCCGTCATCGCCATCGTGGCGGCGCCCGGTTCGCTGGCTTGCGACGCCGCCTGGCACAGCAGACGCAGGCGGTGGCGCATGGCGCCGGCGGTCTTGGCTGCGGCAAGGGTATCTTCCACCCGCCGCATGGGCAGGGAAATGGCATTGAAGGCATCGCCCAAAGGACCCAGGCGGTTGCTGGACGGAATGCGGCAATTATGAAGCTTGATGCCGCAATGGGGCGAGGGGTGCAGAAAATCGACCTTCACCCCGGCCGTGATCTCCAATCCCGGACTATCCCGGGGCACGATAAACGAGGTGAAGGCGCGGCGGCCATCCACCTCATCGGTAATGGCCAGAACCAGAAACAGATCCGCCAAGGGGCCATTGGTCAAAAAGGTCTTTTCTCCATTCAGGATGACGTCATCGCCGACCATTTCGGCACGGGTTGAAAGCTTTTTCGGATGCGCCCCGGCGCCCGGTTCCGAGATCGCCATGCACACCGTATGTTGACCGGACGCCAGACCCGGCAGATAGCGCGCCTTCTGCGTCTCCGTGCCCTGGCCCAGAATATGCAGACGGGCGTTCAGGGCATGGGACATCCAGGAAATGGCAACCCCCTGGCAGCCGCCCACATCGGCCAGAATTTCCAGGGTCAGGGCCAGGGCGCGGTAATCGCCGCCGCGCCCGCCATGGTCTTCTGGAATGGCGATCGCCATCAGGCCCGATTGTCCCATAGCCGTCCAAAGATCCGCGGGGAAATCATCGCGCTGGTTCAGATCCTGCCGTACCGCCACCTTTGTCCGGGCAAATTCCACTACCTCGGCCCGTAGGGCGGTATAATCAAACACGGTCATGACGGTACATCCATACTTCCGCTATACTGAGCCCGAATATACCCTGGGAGAAAGCAAATGTTCGAGTTTACTGACCGCAGCAAAGATTATTCAGAGCGTGTGCAGACCTTCATGGACCGCCATGTCTATCCGGCCGAGGCGCTGCACGAAGAACAGATCGCCAGTATGGAGGATCGCTGGAAAGGTGTGCCGCCGATCATGGAAGAGCTGAAGGCCAAAGCCAGGGGCGAGGGCCTATGGAACATGTTCATCGCCGAGGAACGTTTTGGCCCGGGTTTGTCGAACTTTGAATTCGCCCCGATCATGGAAATTCTGGGCCGCTCCGCCATGGCGCCGGAGGTCTTCAACTGCGCCGCACCGGACGTGGGCAACATGGAAGTGCTGGCCCAATTCGGCAATGAGGCGCAACAGCAACGTTGGTTGACGCCATTACTGGCAGGCGAGATCCGTTCGGTCTTTTGTATGACCGAGCCCAATGTCGCCTCGTCGGACGCCACCAATATCGAGACCAGTATCGTGCGCGACGGTGACGACTATGTGATCAATGGGCGCAAATGGTGGAGCAGTGGCATCGGCCACCCGCGCTGTGAAATTGCCATTGTCATGGGCAAGAGCGACCCCAACGAGGAACGCCACCGCCAGCAATCAATGATTTTGGTGCCGGTGCATACGCCGGGTCTGGAAGTGGTCCGTATGCTGCCCGTGTTCGGCTATGATCATGCCCCGCACGGCCATGGCGAGGTGACCTTCACCGATGTACGGGTGCCCGCCGCCAATATACTGTTGGGCGAGGGGCGGGGCTTCGAAATCGCCCAGGGACGTCTGGGGCCGGGCCGCATTCACCATTGCATGCGTCTGATCGGCAAGGCCGAACGGGCCTTGGAGGCGATGATGCGCCGGGCCAAGGCGCGCGTGGCCTTCGGCCGTGCGCTGGCGGACCGGGACACGGTGCGGGCCGATATCGCCAATTCCCGTTGCGAGATTGATCAGGCCCGTCTGTTGATCCTGCATGCCGCCTGGAAAATGGACAAGGAAGGCAACAAGGCCGCCCGCAAGGAAATTGCCATGATCAAGGTGGTAACGCCGTTGATGGCGCAAAAGGTGATCGACCGGGCCATTCAGATCCACGGAGGCGGCGGTGTCTCGAACGATTTCGGCCTGGCCCATGCCTTTTCCGAAGCCCGTTATCTGCGTATCGGCGACGGCCCCGACGAGGTGCATCGGGAAGCCATCGCCAAGCTGGAACTGCGTTCGCTGAATTAATGTTTAGTGTGGGACGGGCTGGAAACAACTTCACCGAGCGTGCAGGCTGTTCCTGATCGTATCGGACTGGGAAGATAGCGGCCGGGTAATGTTACTGCGGTAGTCGTGGGTGGCATTCCAGGCAACCATAAAGGTGGCGACATAGAGGACCAGGCCAAAGAGCACCATGCTCCAAATCACCAATTCATGGTTTTCTTTCATTCTTATCCTTGCCGCCGAGGGCGATTAACATCATCGATGTCTTGTCGGGTTTTGGGCGGGAGAACCCCGCTGTTCAATAAAGGCAGCATGTTGACCTTTAGTGCAAGGTATAAGTTTTTCTGGCTTGCGGCACGATGCGGCCGTTCAGGCTGCGGGTGGACCTAATCGCCGAATAAACTGCGTACCGGGACGGCATAGGTCAGCATCAGGCTTTCGCTGCCGGGATTTTTGTCGCCGATGGAGGCGTTGGACATGTGCGAGAACGACAGGCCGAGGCGTGACCGGTCATTGAAGCGATAAGCCACTTCCAATTGCGATCTGAACTCCAGGCCATGGCCCAGATCCTTGCCATCGCCCTCGCCATAAATGCCCGGCGCGAAGCTGAGGGTGGCGACCACGCGGCGGCTATAGAACATGTCCACCAGCACGCCGGCATAACCATAAGCCCCGCCGTCGGATGTGCCCATGACGCCGGTAAAGGGTTTGAATATCCAGATGCGGGTGCCAGAGCGGTACTCCAGCCGCCCTTCCGCGGCAGCTTCATCCTTGCCCACGTCGAAGGCCCCGGCGCTGAAGGCGATAAAGGCGGGTTCATCCGCCCGCGCCGGCTGCAGCAGCAACAACAAGGCAATCGCGCCGGCCCAGACGGCGCCTGGGAAACCTCCGTGGTAAATTTGCAAGCCCATGCCGCGAATCCTTCCGCATTTTGCAACAGTTTAGGGGAAGCCCGGGGCCGGGGGAAGCATGTCCCGTTGCGGAGTGATATAAACCCCCAATGATTGTCCGTTTTCTGTTGATCGTTTTACTGCTTTTTGGGGGTGAGGTGGCGGCGGCGGCCGCGCCGGCCAAAGGTGAGCTTGTCAAAAGCGGGCTTGTCAAGGGCGGCTGGGGCCGGGTGGCGCGGGTGGTGGACGGCGATACCCTGTTTCTCGACGACGGCGTACAGGTGCGCCTGGTGGGTATTCAGGCGCCAAAACTGCCCCTGGGGCGACGCGACTTCAAGGCCTGGCCCTTGGCCGATGAGGCCAAGCAGGTGCTTGAAACGTTGACCCTGGGCCGTCAGGTCACCCTGTTCTATGGCGGTCAGCGGCTGGACCGTTATGGCCGGGCGCTGGCCCATCTATACCGCGACGACGGCCTTTGGATACAGCAGCGGCTGTTGCATATGGGACTGGCGCGGGTCTACAGCTTTCGCGACAACCGGGCCGTGGTGCCCGAAATGCTGGCGGCGGAACAGCAGGCGCGGGCCGCCCATGTGGGCATCTGGGGCCATGGCTGGTATCGGATCTGGCAACAGGCGGACTTGCACGCCGGCTTGGAGGGATTTCAATTGATCGAAGGGATCGTATTGAAAACCGCCCTGGTGCGGGGCCGGATTTATTTGAACTTCGGCCAGGACCAGCGCCAGGATTTTACCATCACCGTCGCGCCGCGGGACCGCAGGCTGTTTGACCGTGCCGGCTTCGACCACCAGGGCCTGGCCGGCCATCGGGTGCGGGTACGGGGCTGGCTGAAGCATTTCAATGGCCCCTCGATCGAGGCCAGCCACCCCGAACAGATCGAGATTCTGGATTAGGCGAACAAAATGGGGTGTTAGGGAATGCTACCCGCCAGTTCGGCGCTGAGTTGCCACAGCCGTTCCTGGGCCGCCGTATCCAGGCTTTCGGGCGAGGATATTACAGCCTGGCATTTTTCATAATACTGCCCGCTGCTGTCCGCCAATTCGGGCGCGCAGGCCAGATGCAGCGGGGTTTTGGCGCCGGCTTCAGGGGAAATGGCGAAGAGGATCTGGCTGAGGCGCACCGTCAGACCAGCGAAGCCGGGATTGTTGTGCCCGAATTTGCTGCGCACGAAACCCGGGTGCAGACTGTTGACGGTAATTGGCGTGTTTGTAAGGCGACGGGCCTGGGCATAGGTGAACATCACGTTCATCAACTTGGATTGGCAATAGGCGGGCCAGCCGGCATAGCTATGTTGCCCTTGCAGATCTTGGAAGTTCACCGTGCCGTTGCGATGCGCGCGCGAGGCGACATTGACGATACGGCCTTGATTGGACTGCTTCAGGGCGGGCAACAACAGATCGGTCAGGACAAAATAGCCCATGTGATTTAGGGCGAAGGTGTATTCCAGTCCTTCGGCGGTGATCCGGCGCTGGCGATAAAAGCCGCCGGCGTTGTTCAGTAAAACATCTATGTGACCGTGCTTGTCCAGTATACGGCCGGCCAGGGCACGGAGGTCCCGTAACAGGGACAGATCGGCCACCTGGAAGGATACCTTGCCGTTGTCCGTGCTGTTCCGGATGGTCGCCACCGCATCGGCGCATTTTCGTTCGTCCCGGCCCACCAGGATCACTTTGGCGCCCCGCGCCGCGATATTTTGCGCGCAGACAAAACCGATGCCATCGCTGGCGCCGGTTACCAGAACCACGGAATTCTGCATCTGCCGTCCATTTCACCGCCGTTGCTTCGGGGCGTTATTCAAACATGCTTAGTGGTGTCCGGGCAATGGTGGCGGATTGCCTTGTCAATGACACATACAGATGTCCGGTTTTTGTAGCACATTAAATGTCCGCTTTTATTTGCTAGGCCT
>JAQBYC010000191.1 GCA_027623205.1 Pseudomonadota bacterium
CGCTTCCAAAGACCGGACATATCGTCTGCTACAAAATCCGGACATATCATTCGCTACTGACACCCGGTGCGTGCGCCATTGCCCGCACCGGTGGTGGCCGTATATACTCGCGCCATGGTCAACAATGAACATCTGGCACGGCTGGGCGAGGGCGTCGAGGCGTGGAACGCGTGGCGCCGGGAAAACCCGGATATCAGACCTGATCTTGGCAGTGTGAATTTCGGCGGCGCCATCCTTGCCGGCGCGAAACTCAGCGATGCGAACCTCAGTGATGCGAAACTCAGGGACGCCGACCTCAAACAGGCGGACCTTGACAAAGCGGACCTCAGAGAGGCGGACCTCAGCGGCGCGGACCTCAGGCAGGCGACGCTCAACGGTGCCTACCTCTATCGTGCGGACCTGATCGGTGCAAAGCTGGAGGGTGCGCGCCTCGGCGAGGCGAACCTGATCGATGCGACGCTGATCGGGGCGGACCTGACGGGGGCGGACCTCAGCGGGGCGGACCTCCGGCAAACGAACCTGATGAATGCGAACCTGCGTGGCGTTACAGGTCTGGATTGCGACGCCTTGAAGCGGGCAATGCACTGGCAAATGGCAACCAGAAGCGGGGACCTCGACTGCGGGGAACCGCGCCGCCCTCACGATGAAGCCTTCCAGACCGCGGCTATTCCGGTCGCGAACCCGCCGACCGAAGCGGCCGTAAAATCCCACTACCGGATCAAAATTGGCCCGGACGGACGGCCGGCAATGACGTTTGATCCCAGCCGACCGGGGCGGCGACGCCCGGATGTGAGCCGGGCGCAACAGCGGGCGGCGGCGGCCGACCTTGAAGGCGGCATCAGGGATCTGACAGCCGCCGTGCGCCAGGCACTGGCCGGCTTGACCGCGGCAAAAGCGCAGCCCGGCAGCGAACGCAACCAGCCGCCGCCCGATATCGCGGAAATCATCGAGCAGGTCGCTGCCGATGCGGAGACCCTGATCCTGCAGGCAACGGCGCCGGCCCCGGACCTGACACAATTCCACCGCTTCAAGACACTGGTGCGCGATCTGGAGCCGATTATAAAGGGGGCGTCCCTGGAAGGCGGCCCCGCGGTCACGTCCGGCGCGATTGGCAAGCTCGAGTCTTACCTGGCGCTTTTTCGGACTTGAACCGGCGCAATTTTCAATTAACCGGAGTCGCTCCCGCGACCTAAGTCATTGGTTCAATCGCTCTGTTCTTTAAAGAGTCCAGGCATGTTTTAAGGAAACATGCGCTGGCGCAGCCATCAAATGCGCCAGGCCGAATGCATGGCGGCGATGCCGCCCGTCAGGTTACGATAGCTGACATTGCCCAGACCCGCCTGGCTGATCATGGCGGCGAAGCTTTCCTGATCGGGAAACGTGCGGATGCTTTCGGCCAGATAGCGGTACGAGGCCTCGTCACCGGCCACCAAGCGGCCCAGGCGCGGCACCACCTGAAACGAGTATTTGTCGTACAGGCCCGCCAGTCCCGGCAGCGCCAGCCGGGAGAATTCCAGACACAGAAAACGGCCGCCGGGTTTCAGAACCCGATGCATTTCAGCCAGCGCCCGTGCCTTGTCGGTCATATTGCGGATGCCGAAAGCACAGGTCACCGCATCTACCGAGGCATCGGGCAGCGGCAGGCTTTCCCCGTTCGCGCACAGCCAGTCAATCGGGCCGGCCAGGCGCCGCCGGCGCGCCCGCTTCCGCCCGACGGCAAGCATTTCCCGATTGATATCGGCCACGGTGACCCGGCCGCCGCCGCCGGCAAGAAAGCGGAAGGCGATATCGCCGGTGCCGCCCGCCAGATCCAGCAGATGCATATCCGCCCGGGGCCGCAGCCAGGTTATGAACGCCGCCTTCCAGAGGCGGTGCAGACCGCCCGACATCAGGTCGTTCATCACATCGTAGCGGCCTGCCACGGAATCGAAGACCCCGCGCACGCGGGCGGTCTTTTCCGCCCAGGGCACGCGCTGAAAGCCGAAATCGGTGCTGGTATCCGGCGCCATGGCTGGCAATACTCCATTTTCCATCTGCTGTAGCATAGCATCTTTCAGCGCATCCCTGGCAGGTATTGGAAAGATCAGTTACTTTTGCCCGATGCCAGAATTACCCGAAGTTGAAACCGTCTGCCGCGGCCTGGAAGGGCCCCTGGTGGGACACCGTCTGACCAGAGTGACCCAGCGCCGTGACAAGCTGCGCTGGCCCCTGCCCGAAAACTTTGCCCTGCGCTTGCAGGGGCGGACGATCCGGCGGCTGTACCGGCGGGCGAAGTATATCCTGGCCGAGCTGGACGACGGCTGGGTCTGGATGACCCATCTGGGCATGTCGGGCCGGATGTATATCCACAACGGTCTGGCGCCCGAACCCGGCAAGCATGATCATGTCTTGCTGGAGACCGATGGCGGCCATACGGTGGTGTTCCAGGATCATCGCCGCTTTGGCATGATGGACCTGGTGCCGGGGGCGGAGCTGCACAACCACCCGCTGTTGCGCGATCTGGGGCCGGAGCCCCTGGGCAACGCATTCAACGGCGTGGTGCTGTCAGCCGCCCTGCGCGGCCGGCGAACGCCGATCAAGTCCGCCTTGCTGGATCAGAAAATCGTCGCCGGCCTGGGCAACATCTATGTCTGCGAGGCGCTGTTCCACACGGGTATTTCGCCGCGCCGCCTGGCCGCCTCGGTCGCCGGCAAGCGGGCCGAAAGACTGGTCCCGGCCATTCGCGATGTTCTGTGGAAGGCCATCGCCAAAGGCGGCTCGACCCTGCGGGACTATATCCAGGCCTCGGGCGAACTGGGCTATTTCCAGCATGAATTCGCGGTCTATGGGCGCGAGGGCGAGCCCTGCCGCCAATGCGGCCAGGCCATCAAGCGCCTGGTGCAGGCGGGGCGCTCCACCTTCTATTGCGCCACATGTCAGCGTTAGCCGAGGATATCTGGATCGAAATAGGTTCAGAGCGCTAAAGCTTTGCTATAGTGACGCCAATCGCTGCAAAAATGGGAGGCGGAGGAGAGAGCCATGAGCAAAGTTCTGGTGGATATTGACGGGCCGGTGCGGACCATAACCATGAACCGGCCGGAAAAGCGCAATGCGCTGGATCAAGAAACCCTGGACGGTCTGAGCGCCGCCTTTCCCGACCAACCCGGCCCCGGTGAACGGGTGGCGGTGCTGCGCGCCAACGGCCCGTCCTTTTGCTCCGGCATGGATTTGAGCCAGAAAGCCGCGGGCCTGGGCAAGCCCGGCTCGATCGAGGCCATGTTGCGCCGGGTGGAAGTCTATCCCCTGCCCGTGGTCGCCGTGGTGCATGGTCCCGCGATCGCCGGCGGCAACGAACTGGCCCTGCATTGCGATTTCGTGGTGGCCAGCACGACGGCCATATTCGGCATGTCCCTGTCGCAGATCGGCCTGGCCCCAACCTGGTTCCTGGCCAAGAAACTGATGGAGGTCGCCGGTCCGGTGGCGACGCGGGAAATTCTTTTGCTGGGTGATCCCCTGCCGGCCACGCGCATGCATGAATTGGGCATCATCGCGCGCATTGCGGAACCGGACGCCCTGCAGGATGCGGCGCAAAAGATTATCGACCGTTTGGCGGCCAATGCGCCACTGTCATTGCGCAACATGAAGGCCATGCTGGTGCGGCACATGGCCTTCCGCGACGCCACGCCCCACGACGACCTGAATGCCGATGTGGCCAAGGTCGCGGCCTCCACCGATGCCCTGGAAGGGGTCAAGGCCAGGCTGGAACGCCGGCAGCCCAGCTTCCGCGGCGAATAGGGGCGTTGGACAAATGGCCATACGGATGGAGAAAGCCTGGCGGCCTCTGACCGCCGACGAGTTGAAGGGTCTGCCGGCGCAATTGGGCGTCTATCAGATTGCCGACGGCAATCAGGACGTCGTCTATATCGGCTATGCCGGCGGCCGCAGCCTTTGGGGCCTGCGCGGCGCCCTGCAGGACCAGTTGGCCGAGCGAGGCGGGGCGCATCAGTTCCGCCTTGAAGTCAACCAGCAGTATCTGAGCCGTTGGGAGGAGCTGTTGAAGGTTCACATGGGCGATCACGGCAGCCTGCCCCCTGGCAATGAAAACCATCGGCCACGGCGCATCGGCCGATTGAGTTTGGGTTAAAAGACAGTCCAGTCAGGAGACAAACAAATGGATTTGGAGCTTTCAGACGAACAACGGATGCTGGTGGCACAGGTACGGCGCTTTGTCCGCCAGGAAATCGATCCTCTGGAAACCGATCTGGACCCCGACGCCAGCGAACTGCCGGCGGAGGAACATGAACGTCTGGTCGCCATAACCACCGGCATGGGCCTGTATCAGATGGACGTGCCGGAGGAATTCGGCGGCGCCGGCCTGGATGTCATGACGCGGACCTTGCTGGCCATGGAAATGGCGCAACATCGCGCCGGTTTGTATACGCCCTGTTATGGCACTTTCGGCAGCATGGGCCTGGCCCAGCTTTACGATGCCAATGATGATCAGAAAGAGCGTTATCTTTACCCGACCCTGCGCGGCGAGAAACGCGGTTTTTTCGGCTTGACGGAGCCTTCAGGGGGCAGCGATCCGGCCCGCGCCATTCAGACCCGCGCGGTGCGGGATGGTGACGACTGGGTCATCAATGGCCAAAAAATCTTCATTTCCGGTGCCGATCGGGCCGATTTCGGCCTGGTTTTCGCCCGTACCAGCCCTGACAAGGGCCGGGGCGGCGTCACCTGCTTTATCGTTGATACGGATATGCCGGGATTTCACGTGCGGCGCATCGTGCACACCCTGCGTTCGACCCATTATGCCACCGAACTGCAGTTCGAGGATCTGCGGGTGCCGTCCGAGAATATCCTGGGCCAGGTGGACGGCGGCTTTGGCATCGCCAACGAGCGTCTGACACGCAACCGCATTCCTTATGCCGCCAGTTGCATTGGGGTTGCTATCCGGGCCCAGGAAATGGCCATCGAATACGTCAAGATCCGGGAAACCTTTGGCGATCTTCTGGCCACCCGGCAGACCATCCAGAACATGATCATCGACAACGAACTGGACATCCGCACCGCCCGCTGGCTGACCCTGGCGGCCGCCCACAAGGCCGACCAGGGCGCGCCGTTCCGGACGGAAGCGGCCATGGCAAAAATCGCCGCCACGGAAGCCGGCGGCCGGGTGGTCGACCGCGCCATGCAGATCCATGGCGGCTATGGCGTCACAAAGGAGTTTCCGTTCGAACGCTGGTTCCGCGAAATGCGCATCCGGCGCATTGGCGAAGGGCCGAACGAGGTGCAACGGCTGATTATCGCCCGCGATCTGATCGGCGGCGCCTTTCATTAGACCATTTTCGAGGTTGACTTACCCACCCGCTCCCCCTCCCGACCACCCCCAGGATTATGATCAATGGGCGGTCGGGAGGGGG
>JAQBYC010000050.1 GCA_027623205.1 Pseudomonadota bacterium
GACAACAAGAATCCTTTAAAATGAATTTGGCAAGGATTTTTCGCTTACTCAATGAGTCGGAGTATACCACAATTTACCAGAGCCCGCCCCGGCGTCAAGAGAACCGGCGTCGAAGAACGGTCTGGGCAATCCGGCCATATTTGCGCAATACCACTGTTCTGCTGTAACATGTTGATTCCCAACATTTATAATGTTCTGCACTTAATATCCGGCGGCGAGGGGTGGAAACTTGAGTATTCATATCAACATCGATCCGCTGCTCGATTTCCAGCAGCCTGTTCTGGCGGAGTTGCTGGGAATTTGGCGTGGGCAGGCGAACGCTGACGTGATGCCTCGGTGGAGCGTGTTTGACCCGGTCAGAATCCCGCCAAGAATTCTTCCTCATCTCTATCTGATCGACGGTCTCGACGAAAAGGAGCCGCGGCCCAGGTGGCGCCTGCTCGGAACCCACACCACGGATACACTCGGTCGCGACAATACGGGAAAATACTTTGACGAAATCTATTCCGCCGAAGATGCCAGAGATATGTCGGTCCCGGTGTTGTGGGTGATGGAGAAGCGGGTCCCCGCGCGTATCACCGGCCGCACGCGTTATGCCGATATGGATTGGTTGCCCTTTGAAAGTATTTACCTGCCTTATTCCGGTAACAGCGAAAACGTCAAGCGAATCCTCGGCGGGGTCGTTTATGAATTCGATAGCACCAAATGATGGGCGCATCATGGCCGCGTATCTTTGACTTCACTGAAATCGGTTCGGCGGTCATCGCAATGACTATCGGATAGCAGCCATATCGGTCTCGTTCGCGTTCGGAACAGCCTTTGCCTAGAGCAATTTTCAATCAACTGGATTCGCTTTGGCGATCCAAGTGATTGGTTCAATTGCTCTTTTCTTAAGAGCCCGAGCATGTTTAGAAGAAACATGCTCTGGGGCCATGGTCTGTATCGCCGATCAGAAAATCCAGCCCCAGGTAAGCAGCAGCAAAACTGCGGTGAGAGAGCCCGCGAGAATACTCACAAGGATGGCCGGAGCTGATTGCCGGCCCCGGCACCGAAATCCGCAACGTCTCCGTTCGGCGCCCGAACTCAGGGCCGCTTTTGGCCGAATTCTCCGCCTATTCCCGCACTGTCTCAATTAGCCGGGCGATTTTGTCCAGGCGGGGCAGGATCACATCTCCCGGCGCGGCCGCGAGGCCAAAGATGCAGCGTGTGACGCCGGCCTTGGCCAGCGTCTCGATCGCATCCGGGTCGCGGGGCGTCCCGAAGGTGGTTATGGGATAGGGTTCGCGGCCGGCCTCTTTCGCAAGCGCCGCCAGTTCGGCCATCCGGCCGGTCTTGAGATTGAATTGCCCGTCCGCCCCCGCCAGCATGGGAAGCCAGCCATCGCCGTAGCGCAGCAGCCGGCGAAAGGTCCCGTCCGCATCGCCGCCAATGAAGATCGGCGGGTGTGGTTTCTGCATCGGCTTGGGCCAGGACTGAATGCGTTCGAAATTGACAAACTCGCCCGCATAGCTCGCCTCGTCCCCGGTCCAGATCGCTTTCATCGCCTCGATCCGTTCCCGGGCCACCTTCCAGCGGCGGTTCCAGGGCGCGCCGTGATTTTCCATTTCCTCGCGGTTCCAGCCGCCACCGATGCCGAAATCCACCCGCCCGCCCGAAATGTGATCCAGGCTCGCGACTTCCTTGGCTGTGATGATGGGGTCCCGCTCGACGATCAGGCAGATGCCGGTGCCCAGGCGGATGCGTTTGGTAACGGCGGCTGCCGCAGCCAGGGCCAGGAACATATCGACGTTATGGGAATAGTCCGGCGGCAGCTCGCCGCCCAAAGTGTACTGGCTGTCGCGGCTGGCCGGAATATGGGTGTGGTCGGGTATGAAGAGGGCGTCGTAGCCACGCTCTTCGACCGCGATGGCAAGATCCGCCGCCTGCATCGAATAATCCGTCGCAAACATGCAAATGCCAAATTCCATTCCCGCCTCCCTAGCGTGCCTGGCCAAGTGTCGTGCCTGGCCAAGTGTAGGGTACACTGGCCAGTTATCTCACGGCTTTATCCCTGCTTGCGGCTAAATTCCCCGGCCAATCTGGTCCATGACGCTGTACTGGGGCGTGATTATAGGCCAAAATCGGGCGAAATCGAGTTTGGGGGAAATGCCATGCAACTAGAACATCCAGTCCTTTTGACGGGCGGCGCCTCCGGGGTCGGCGAGGCAACGGCGAAACTGCTGCTGGCGCGGGGCCATGCCGTGGTTTCGCTGGATATCAAACCGTCGAACAATCCAGAGGTTCGCCATCATGCCTGTGATTTGAGCGATCCGGCCAGTATCGATGCGGCGCTGGACGGCCTGGACGGCCCCTTCTCGTCCTTGTTGAACGTGGCCGGGGTGCCGGGCACCGTAGGCGCGGCGCTGACCTTCAAGGTCAATTTTCTGGGCCTGCGCTATTTGACCGAAAAGATCTGGGACCGTCTGGCCGATGGCGGCACGGTGGTTAGCGTATCCTCCGTCGCGGGCAATAACTGGCGCAAACGGCGCGGCTACCTGGCCGAGGTCTTGGCCACCAAAAGTTTCGCCGAGGGCCTGGCCTGGTGGACCGCGAACGCCGAGGCCGTGGGCATCGACGCCTATACTTTTTCCAAAGAGGCCGTGGTGGTCTACACCATGCAATTGGCCGGCAAGGGATTGGCCCGGGGTATCAGGGTCAACGACGTGGGGCCGGGTCCCGTTGATACACCAATCCTGCCCGATTTCACGGTGGACGTGGGCGCAGAGACCATGCAGACCATGATCGATATGGTCGGACGTTCGGCCCAGCCCCATGACATTGCCGAGGCATTGGTCCATCTGGCGGAAGCGCAGATCGGTTGGCTGAATGGTCAGCATATCGTCGTGGACGGCGGTATGACCGCCGGGTTTTCCGCCAATTGGAAAGGCTAAGGCCCCATGCGTGCGGTATCATGATGGCCGGGCCAGTCATTGCGGGCCAACCGTTGCAGGTTGACCCCAGGCGGATTCCTGATTTGGCGGATCCGGTGCCGCTGTTGCAGCGCCTGCAGGATGAGGATCATATCCATTGGTCGGGTGAGGCCGGGGCCTGGCTGATCACCCGTTATGACGATGTGCGCGCGGGGTTTCTGGACCGCCGCC
Source organism: Pseudomonadota bacterium (assembly GCA_027623205.1). Lineage (GTDB taxonomy): Bacteria > Pseudomonadota > Alphaproteobacteria. The sequence continues at coordinate 3,141 of JAQBYC010000050.1, forward strand.
TTGGGGTCACACGGCCCATGCCGGCGCCGGAGCGGTTCGAGGAGGAATTCAGGGAAGTCTACCGGGCCTATCGCAATTCCCTCGAAACCTGGATGGTGATGTCCGAGCCCCCCGATCACACGCGGCTGCGCAAGCTGGCCAATCGGGGCCTGACGCCCACGGCGATCGAGGGGTTGCGGCCCCAGGTCGGTGAAATCGTAGATGGGTTGTTAGCCGCCATGCCGGACAGTGGCGACTGCGATTTCGTCAATGCCTTCGCCTATCCCTTGCCGGCGGCGGTGATCGCGCTGTTGATCGGCGTGCCAACGACCATACTGCGGGATCTCCATCGCTGGTCCGACGACATCGCAAAGGGGCTGGGCGCGCCGGGTGAGGACATTATTCGCCCGCCCGCATACGCGACCTTCGAGATGTCCGCATACCTGACTGACTTCATCGCCGAGCGGCGGGCTAATCCCAAGGATGCCATTATTGATCAATTGATTGCGGCCCGTGACGGCGATGCGCGCATGAGCTCGGATGAACTGATAGGCAATTTGATCCTGTTCCTGTTTGCCGGTCACGAAACCACCATGAACCTGCTGTCCAGCGGCCTGCGCAGCTTGCTCCGGCACCCTGGGCAAATGCAAGATTTGCGGGACAATCTCGACAACCGATCGGTTATTGCCGGCGCCGTGGAGGAGATCCTGCGCTACGATGGCGCATTGTTCATGCTCATGCGGTTTGCCGCGCAGGATTTTGAATGGCACGGCCGCAGGATAGCCAAGGGCGATAAGGTATTTCTTTATTGTCTGGCGGCGAACCGCGATCGGCGCAAGTTCGAGCAGCCTGACAGGTTCGATATCCGCCGCCCCGACAGCAAACAGCACATCGCGTTCGGCTATGGACCGCATTTCTGTCTTGGCGGACCTCTCGCGCGGCTGGAGATGGAGGTCGCCTTGCCGGCCCTGCTGCGGCGGTTCCCCGCCTTGAGCCTGCCCGGTGAAAATGTCGCGTGGCGCAACAACATGACCCTGCGTGGTCAACCCTCCATGCCGCTGCGCATCGGGGTTGGCGTCTGAAGTACTTCCAGTTTAACTGGAAACGCCCCGGTGTTTCATCATCTGGCATCGGTTCGGCCGGCAGCCGAAGACTGAAAACGAAGACGATGGATTAGGGGAGAGTGAAATTATGGCCGAACTGAAAATTCTGAATCTGGGGGAAGACCCACACGAAAGGGGCCTGTTGCATGGCCGCCAATTTCCCGCCCAGATCCGTGAGAATATCGAAATCTATCTCAGCCGCTTCGAACTTGCCGGCAACGACCGCAATGCCGTGCTGCGCGGCGGTCATGACTGGGCCCGGCGGATCAAGGACTTTGATGAAGAATACGCCGTGGAAATGGCCGGTGTCGCCAAAGGCGCGGACCTGCCCCTGGAACAGATCGCGGTTCTGAATGCCCGCTACGAGCTGACCTATCTGTCTTCGTTGAGCGAGACCCGGGGCAAGCTGACGGCCGAAGACCAGCGCGACGGCTGCACCGCCTTTGCCGCCCTGCCGGAAGTGACCCTCGATGGCGGCACCCTGATGGGGCAGAACTGGGACTGGCTGGCGCCCATCCGGGGCCAATGCTTTGTGATGCGGGTGCGGCGCCCCGACCGCCCGAACTTCATCTGCCTGACCCAGGCGGGCATTGTCGGCGGCATGATCGGCCTCAATGAAAACGGTCTTGGCCTGTGCGTGAACGGACTGATCTCGGACCAGGACGGCAACAACCTGGAACAACGGCCGTTCCATCTGCGGGTCCGCGATATCATGAACGCCCGCAATATGAACGAAGCGATCAAGGCGGTGCTGTCGTCCAACCGCAATACTTCGGCCAATTTCCTGATCGGCCATGCGGATGGCGAAGTGATCGACCTGGAATCCGCGCCGGAAAAGGCCAACTACCTCTATCCCACCGATGGCCTGTTGACCCATGCCAATCATTTCGAGGTCTGGAACGGTATCAATTCCATGCTGGAACTGCAGGGCCCCTCCACCCTGTACCGCAGCCAGCGCCTGCGCCGCCTGTTGGAGCAGCGCAACGGGCCGGTGGATATCACCCTGGTGCAGCGCCTGCTGGGGGATCATTTCGGCCACCCCTATGCCATCTGCCGCCACGAAGGCGATGACGAACCGGAAAACAACAGGAAGCTGACCGTGGCCTCGGTCATCCTGTCCCTGAACGACCAGGTCATGTACGCCGCCGACGGCCCGCCCTGCGAAAACGCCTACCAGCGCATCCCGCTGGCGGCGTAAACCTTCACCGCAGGTTGCAGTTCACGGCGCTGCACCTTCCAGGGAAGGCCGCATAACCGTTCTCGGAACAGGCATAGGGTCGGGGACGGGAATTTCGCGACACAGGCGGGATAAACTGCGTTAGATTAGTAGGCTCACGCTGGCGGGACTGTTTCATGTTTCAAACGGGCACCAGGAACAGCGCTGCTTTTGGCGCCCGTCTCAATCCGGCAACTTGACCGCCACCCTCAAACCAGCCGCGGACAACCGTGATGAATGTGCTACTTGTATCTACCTATGAACTTGGGCATCAGCCCTTTGGCCTGGCATCGCCGGCGGCGTGGCTCACGGATGCCGGGGCCGAGGTAAATTGCCTCGATCTGGCGATAGACCTGCTGGACGAGACAGCCATACGCGCCGCCGACCTGATCGCGATCTATCTGCCCATGCATACCGCGACGCGCCTGGCCGGCATGCTGGTGCCGCGGATCAGGGCTTGCAATCCGTCGGCTCATCTCTGCTTTTACGGCCTCTATGCGCCTCTGAACGAAGACTATTTGCGGACGGAATTAGGTGCCGGGACGGTTCTCGGCGGTGAATTCGAGAGCGGCTTGCTCAACCTGTACAAACGCTTGTCGGCGAATGGCGCCGCTGCGTTGGAACCGCAATCGGAGCCTGTCATTTCCCTCGTCAAACAGGACTTCCGTGTGCCACGGCGAGACGGCCTGCCGCAGCTGTCACGTTATGCCTATGTGGACATGGGCGGTGAGAGGCGCCGCACGGTGGGCTATACCGAGGCGAGCCGTGGCTGCAAGCATCTCTGCCGTCATTGCCCGGTGGTACCCGTCTATAACGGCAAGTTTCGCATCGTCCCACGCGGCGTGGTCATCGCGGATATTCGCCAGCAGGTAATGGGCGGCGCCGAGCATATCAGCTTCGGCGATCCGGACTTCTTCAATGGCGTCGGCCACGCCATCCGAATTATCGAAGACCTTCATGCGCAGTTCCCAGAGCTGACCTATGACGTGACCATCAAGGTCGAGCACTTATTGAAGCAAGCACGTCATTTCCAGGTGCTGGCCCGCACGGGCTGCCTGTTTGTTACCACGGCGGTGGAAGCCGTCGACGATGGGATTTTGCGCATCCTGGATAAAGGCCATACGCGGGACGACTTCATCCATCTGGCTGGTCTGGCGCGCGAGGCGAAGCTGACGCTTTCCCCCACCTTCATTCCGTTTCTGCCCTGGACCAGCCGCGAAAGCTATCTGGACCTCCTGCGGCTCCTGGCCAGCCTCGGACTGGTCGATTACGTGGCGCCCGTTCAGCTCACTATTCGGCTGCTGGTCCCCAAAGGGTCGCGGCTATTGGACGTTTCCGAAATGCGGCAACACCTGGGTAATTTCGATGCCGCCGCCCTCAGCTATCAATGGACCCACCCGGACCCGGGCATGGACGCCCTGCATGATCGCGTGCAGCGGGCGGTGGAGGCCGGCGAGGCCGCGGGCGCCTCTCGACGCGATACCTTTGCCGTGCTGTGGCGCCTGGCGCACGAGGCCTGCGGCCTGGACGCGCCGGACCTCTATCATGCGGCAACCTTGGACGCGCCGGTCCATGTGCCATGTCTGAGCGAACCCTGGTACTGTTGCGCCGAACCCTCGGCAAGTCAGATCGCTGATATTTAGAACGGTTTTCAAAAAACGGGCAACAGCCCGATCCATGTCATCCGGACGAGTCAGGCATCAGGCCGGGATACGCGTGAAGTTTACGCACTCCCCTGGCTATCTGCGTCAATTGGAGCCGCGGGATCCTTGGCTTTCAGAACGCCTTCGGATTTTAATTTTTCCACCATGCTTTGCATCGAACCCAATGAGCGCAAGAACCCGTCAAGTGGCATGAACAGGCGCAGTTTTCCGGAAAATTCGGGGGCCTCGCCTTCCATCGGCGGCCGCGAGAGTTCGCCGAAATCGATCCGTACCACGCCGGCCATCAGTCGCATGGACGTGATGCCGTCGATGAAAACCTCGGTTTTTTGATTCTCGCTCATCTTCAATTCCTTTGTATTTGCTTGCCGTCCGCAACTGTATTTACTGCGTCACACGGGTGAAAATGCGTCCGCGAACATTAGCACAATTCACCACTGCGCTACCCCGGTTTTGACGGATAATGGAATTATGTCGTTGAGTCTTATGAAGCTTTATCCAACTTGCGCGACGGCTTGCACCGCAACGGCGCGACAGCCTTTCCCTTGGGCACCGATACGCCTGCATTAAAGCAGGTCACGTTCCCGGGGCCGTTCAGCCAATGCGGGCTGGGATCAACATGCTCCCGCTTGTTGTCCAAAACACGCAATTCGTAGTGGACATGCTCGATGGGGCCGCTGCATTTGTCCGCGGCCCAGGGTTGCACAAAACCGATATGATCCCCAGGCTGAATGGCGTCGCCAGCCTTGAGGCCATCTTTTATAGTGACGTGGACATACTTTGCATAGACAGGAATTCGCATTTTAGACCGTGGCTCATAATATCCTACGATATCCGTCATCACCGTTAGCGTTCCACCGCCGCAGCCGTGCACCGCGAACCCGGTAATTTCTCCATGGGTCGCGGATATGATCGCGGTTCCCGACGGCGCCGAAAAATCGATCCCTGGATGTGAGGTCTGCCCGTCCGGCATCCGATAATTGTCTCCGGCACAGGAGAGGCGCGATCCGTAATCGCTGCAGACGTCCAACCCGGAACTCCGCGGCAAAGACGCGCTTGCAACCCCTTTCGTTGCGAACCCGGAACCCCAGGACGATGCCGCACTGGGGCCACCCGTCGTTTGGCAAGCGGCCAGCGGCATTGCAATCGAAACCAGAACCAAAAATCGTAGCATAACCCGCAATCTCCTCGGCACCGTGTTAAGGCAAAAAGCGGCCTTTAGCGCCAATGAAGTAGAAGCTGCATTGCTTAAATCCTAATGAAGATTTTTTTCCTTTGGAAAGCGTGCCGTCGCAATGAAGCGGACGGCGTTAGCCCGGCTTGAAGACCGTATCGGCAAAGGCGGGCAGGGCGCCACAGCGCCGGGACAGGGCGGCCAGGGCAGGGTAGGGGTTGTCCTTCACCAGGTACGGCGCGGAGATGGCGGTGAAGTCATGCGCCACCACGGCATTGACATCCGCCAGGGTCAGGTGATCGCCGTACAGCCAATCGCCGGCCGCCGCTGCGTCGTTCAGGGCGACGAGGCCGCCGGTAACCTGGCTGTCCACCTGGTTGACCCAGCCGTCGAATATCTTTTCCTTGGGGCGGCGGTTGCGCTCATAGGATGAGGCAACCGATTTTTCCATCACACCGTGGCCAATGGCGGCGAAGCGCAGAACCGCGCGCCGCGCCGCGCCGCTGGCCGGCAACAGCGCATGGCCGGGATCACCCATTTCCAACAGATGGTCAATGATGGCATTGCTGTCGACCAGGATTTCGCCGCCATCCAAAATCAGGGACGGAACCCGCACCACCGGGTTGATCTTGGCGATTTCTGCTGTGTCATCGGCCGTGGAAAGGCCCACCTGTTCATAGGGCAGTTCCAGCAGCTTCAGAACAATGGCGGTGCGCCGGACGAAAGGTGAAAGGTTGCGGCCAATCAATTGCATTATGCTTGCTCCACGTTGAGGTTGGTTTTGTTGTTGCGATAGCCCAGGCGCACGGCGGCGATGGCCTGGGCCACCGCCGCCTGGCTGGGATCGATTACGGGTACGCCCAGGGTGTGTTCCAGGCGTTGGCGATAGCGGGCCATGCCGGCGCAGCCCATGATCAGCACATCGGCGCCGTCGTCCTGGATTAATTGCCGGCCCACGGCGGTCATGCGCCCCTCCACCGCGTCCTCGGCGCCGCTCGCGTTCAGGCCCGCGACCCCAACACCGATCGGCCGGTCGCCGGCCAGGCGCCCTTCCAGGCCCATTTGCCGGATATAGCGGCGGTGGCGGGCAACGCCGGCGGGCAGAATGGCGATGATGCCGAAGCGTTCGCCAAGGGTCAGGGCGGTGGTGATGGCGCTCTCCGAGATCCCCATGACCGGCTGCGGTGTGGCCTCCCGCGCCGAATGCAAACCAGGGTCCGAGAAACAGGCGATAACAAAAGCGTCGGCGCTGTTGCCCTCCCGTTCGATCAGGGCGCAGAGCGGTCCCACCACGCCATCCACATGGCGCTGGGTCTCGATGCCCGGCGGCCCCTCGGCAAGGGTCAGACAATCGATACGGGGCCCGTCGGCGAAACGCAGGGGCGCCATGGCCGCGTCGATCCCTTCGGTGACATCGACCGAAGAATTGGGATTGATGACGACAATCCGTCCAGATTGTGGGCGTTCAGACCCGGCGCGTTCGGACATGATGATTTCCCTGTCTTTTTGGCTTTACGGCCCGTTATTCCGGCGGCGGCACCGCTTCCGTCCGCTCGGTGATCAGGCCATAATTTTCGATCCGCCGATGCTGGGCGAAATTGAACACGGTCTCGCGGATATACTTGCCCCGGTCCAGATCCGCTTCCGCGACGATCACCTCGTCCCCGGCCGTGGTGGCCAGGGCCACGATTTCCCCCGTGGGCGCAATGATGCACGACCCCGCCATCATGTCCACGCCGCCCTCCATCCCCGCCTTGGCGGTGCCGACGGCCCAGGCGCCATTCTGATAGGCGCCGGCCTGCATGGAGATATGATTGTGAAACATCCGCAAATGCGGCCCTTCCGCCGCGACCGAATTATAGACCGGCGTGTTGTAGCCCAGCATCACCAGATCGACCCCCTGCATGCCCATTACCCGCCAGGTTTCCGGCCAGCGGCGGTCGTTGCACAGGCACATGCCCATGACGCCGCCCATGGTGCGGAAGACGGGAAAGCCCAGGTTGCCGACCTCGAAATAGCCTTTTTCCAGATGTTGCCAGGGCCGTTCCGGTTCATAGGTCGCATGCCCGGGAAGATGCACCTTGCGGTACTTGCCGACGATTTCCGCCTGCTGATCGACCAGGATCGCGGTATTGAAACGGCGTTTCCGGCCGCTTTCGTCAACGAACAATTCGGCGTAGCCCAGGTAGAAGCCAACGCCCAGTTCCCTGGCCAGATCGAACAGGGGCTGGGTCTCGTTCGAGGGCATGGAGGTTTCATAGAAACTGTCCAACTCTGCCTCGTCCTCGATGTGCCAGCGCGGGAAGAACGTTGTCAGGGCCATTTCCGGATAGACCACCAGACGGGCGCCGCGGCCGTGGGCGTGGCGCATCATCTCCCGCATGCGCCCAATGACGCTGGTCTTGCTCTCCTCCCGTTCGATGGGGCCAAGCTGTGCGGCGGCGACGGTGATCAAGCGTGACATGGTGGCTCCTTGGATCTCTTGACGGACTAACTGGCGGGTGGTTCAGTGAACCTGAAAAATGCTCTAACATTATAGGGCAAGATGCAATGAGGGATAATACCAATGGTCCTTGCCATTGAGCTGTTTCACCGAGAACCATCCGGCCGAAGCTGGGCCGGTCCGGCCCGCGGACGGCGTTGCGGCACTTGCCCCCGGATTGGCGGAATGCACCACATCGCGCGGCGTGCCGCGCCTGGCCCGCGAACCGGACCGAGCCATGAAGCAGCTCAATATCAAGGACCCTTGGTATAGTCCTTGGCCATTCTTTTTCATAGCCCCTGGGACAATGCGGACCAATGGTTGGCCGCGTTGCGCATGGCGCTACCCGATGACGAGATCAGGGTTTGGCCGGCTGTGGGCGCGCCGGAGGAAATCGATTTTGCCATGGTCTGGCAAATTCCCCATGGTGTGCTGGCGGGCTTCCCCAACCTGTTGGCGATCGCGTCCCTGGGCGCCGGGGTCGATGCCCTGGTGGCGGATCCTGATCTGCCGCGCCATGTTCCCATCACCCGCCTGCTCGACCCGCTCATGGCCGACCGCATGGCGGAATATGTCTGTGCTGCGGTATTGCATCATCATCTGGGCCTTGATGTTTACGCGGAACAGCAAGGCCGGGAACAGTGGCGGCGCCAACCGGCCAGGGACGCCAGGGACCGCAGCGTGGCTCTGCTGGGCCTGGGACAGATGGGGCAACGCTGCGCCCACCGCCTGGGCGGCCTGGGCTTCAATCTGCTGGGGTGGAGCCGGCGTGCGAGAAAAATCGATGGCGTGCGCTGCAGCCACGGCCCCGACCGCCTGCATCGGCTGTTGGCAATGGCGGATATCGCGGTGGTATTGCTGCCCTTAACGGCGCAAACCACGAACTTGATGGACCAGGCGGCCTTTGACCTCATGCGGCGGGGCAGCTATCTGATCAACTGTTCCCGCGGTGAAATCGTGGTGGAGGATGAATTGATCGCGGCCCTGGACGATGGCCGTCTGGCCGGCGCAACCCTGGATGCCTTCCGCGTGGAACCCTTGGCCGCCGGCCATCCCCTCTGGCGGCATGCCAGGGTGCGGGTCACACCCCATATCGCCAGCCTGTCCGCCCCCGCCACCGCCGCCTTGATCCTGGCCGATCAGGTGCGCCGGGCCCGCACTGGCCAGCCGCAGCAGGATCTGGTCGATGTCAGGCACGGCTATTAGGCCGTATTTAAAGCTTGCCCAGCCGTCCGCGTTAATCTTGATATTGTCTATAGCTTGGCGCTGGGCCGCGCGGATACCGCGTCGTACCAGCGCTGGGCATTCCCGGCCCCTTCGGGCAGGCTCAATTTCAGCCAGCCGGCAAAATCGATCAGGATCAGCAAATCGATGTCGGCGATGGAGTAATGCTCGCCCGCCACGAACGGTTTGTCGCCGATCATGTTGTCCACATTGTCCAAAAAATGCCGCACCCGCAGTTTGCCCCGTTCGGCCAGTTCGGGGATTTGTTCGTAGTTGACCGGCCCCGGCAAGGCGCGGCCCTTCATGCCCGGCACCGAATTGCGCAACGCTTCGGCCACACCCATGAAGCCATTGAATTCAATTTGCCATTGCGTATCCGCGATCACGCCCTTTTCCATCGCCGTGGCGCCCATCAAGGGCGGCTCGGGATGCAGGTCCTCAAGGTAATTGCGGATCCCGGCGGTGCTCAGCAGCCTGCTGCCATCATCAAGTTCCAACACCGGCACCGTGCAATTGGGATTGATGGCCCGGAACTCGGGGCTCAGTTGTTCGCCCTTGCGCATATCGATCTCGACCGTTTCGATTTCAAGGCCTTTTTCTGCGATGAAAATACGCACCCGCCGGGGCGACGGGGCGGTGTGGCAATCATAAAACTTCATTAAGGTACTCCCGCGCTGTTTTTTGGGCCGGGCTCAAGGGGCCGGCGCCAAAAGATCCAGATTATAGTCTAAAGGATCCACCGCGGCTGACCAAGTGGCTGTCGGTCTCTATCCTAGGGTGGTGGCCAACGGTGGGATTGGTGTTCCGCAACCCATTGACAGCATTTTGATAGCCGCTGTTTTGACGGCCGCCAACTTTTTTGCACCGGGCGGCGGGACCAAGGCGGCAATATCGATCCGGGTAGCGCCCTCCGCCGGCCGTATCGCCGGATCATGTAACAGATTGGCCAGCAGCCAGTCGATATCGGCCTGACCGCCCCGCGACCCGCCAAGGCGGCGCGGCGGGATGGGCGCTGTGCTGTCGCCTTGTTGCGCGGCGATGGCGTACCGGAAAACATAACTTGGCGTCAGGCCCATGCGCAGATCGGAAAAGACAATTTCGTTTTGCCTTAGATCGAGGCGGTAATAGCCGCGGCTAAACCGGGCCAGCTTGCCAAAGGCGCTGTTTTCACCGAGGCAGCCGGCCATGGACATGCCCCGTGGATGAACATAACTGGTGGCCTGTTCAGCGCCGCCAAAGACCGGCAGATAGAGGTTCAGATATCGATCATCCTGTAACGCCAGCGCGCGCCAGAGATAGCTGTTGAACGGTGTTGGGACGACCAGCATTTGCCGCGGCGTGACGCCTGCCTGGTCCAGCATCGCCCGCGCCCGCCCGGTTGCGATTTGCTGGGCCGTGATACACCACCCCTGATAGGCGGTCGACAATGCCAGACCCACGGTGACAACAGTGCGGATCCGGCGTGTCCAATGGCCGAGGCACAGGGCCCAGACGGTCGCCACCAGCAACGGCAGGGTATAAAGCGGATCGATGATGAAGACTGAACTTACGGCGAATGGCTCCGGCCACAGGGGCCACAGAAGCCTGGTGCCATAGACCGTCAGGGCATCCAGCAGGGCATGGGTGGCGAGGCACAGATAGACCGCCAGATAGGTCGCCGGACGCTGCTGCCGCAGCGTGGTGATGAAACGCACCATGGCTTCGCCGAACAGCGGCGTCAGAACCGCCTGCACCACCAGGGAATGGCTCCAGCCACGGTGCAGCAGGAAGTTGTCCACTGGGTCGTCGTAGCGTATCAGGATATCCAGATCCGGCAGGGTGCCCAGAATGCCGCCCGCGATAGCTGCCCGCCGTGGGCCCAGGCGCCGGCCCAGCACGGCAACCCCGACACTGGCGCCAAGGACAATCTGGGTCAGGCTATCCATGCGGCCGGTCTAGTCGTGATGGCTAGCGGACCGGGCCACAGTTTGCCAAAAATGCGCTACCGTTCCACATTGGCGCCGCGCACCGGCACGCCGAATTCAGCGTGGCAGATTTCCGCCAGGCGGGCAACGCCGCCACGGATGGTTTCGTGGCTGGGATGGCCGAAACAAAGGCGCAGGCGGCGGCGGCCGCTGTCCGCATCCGCGGACCATTCGGAACCTGGGTTGATCAGCACGCCCTGGGCCGCGGCGGCCTTTGCCAGTTGGTCCGTATCGACAGTTTCGGGCAGGGTGACCCAGATGAATATGCCCCCTTTGGGCGCGCTGAATTCCGCGGCCGCACCGAATTGTTCTTCCAAGGCGTTGACCATCACCGTGCACTTCCCGCGCAGGAGAGTCTGCAATTCATCCACGTGGCCATCGAATTGGGACGGACAATATTCAGCCAGCGCCATTTGCTCCAACGCACCACAACCGCCATCGGACTTCAGGGGTATGATCCGGCTCAGTACGGGCCAATCGGCCACCACATAGCCGATGCGCAGGGCCGGTGCGATGGATTTCGAGAAACTGCCGCAGTAGATCACCTGTCCGGTTTGGTCCATGGACCGTATGGTGGCCGGACGCTCGCCGTCCCACAGCAGGTCGGCATAGCAATCGTCCTCGAATATGGGCACGCCATATTCCACCGCCAGGTCCAGCAAGTCCCGCCGCCGTTGTACGGTCAGCACGGTACCAGACGGGTTTTGCACCGTGGGTATGGTATAGATGTACTTGGGCCGCACGCCATTCTGCTTTTGCGCCGCCAGCACTTCGGCCAGATGATCCATGCGCATGCCGTCCTCATCAACTGTGATGCCCACATAGTCCACGCCAAGGCCGCGCATGCGGCTCAACGCACCGCCGTAGCTGACATCTTCGACGATGACTGTGTCGCCGGGGGCCAGCAAGGCCCCGTTGACCAGATCCAGGCCCTGAAGTGAGCCTGTGGTGATCAGGATATTGTCCGGATCGGTGGCCATTCCGGCGCGGGCCTCAAGCATCGCCGCGATGCTGTCCCGCAACGGGCCATAGCCCAGTGCGCCATAGCCCATGCCATAGGTCGCCAACCGCTTGCCGTCGCGCTGCATGACATTGGTCAGGGCAGTGGCCAGGGCCTCGACAGGGACGCCATCCGCATCGTTGTGGCCCCCGACGAAGTTGTATTCCGGAAAGCCGCTCCAACGAACAGCGGCGGGGGGCAGGTCGGCACGGAAAAACGGGGCGTAATCAAAACTCATCTTGCATGGTCTTTCTTGTTCTGGCGGGAATTCTTGATTTAAGCAGTTTTAATGATACTCTGACCAACGGGAATCATCAAATTGGGTTAGGGGCAGGAAAGTGGCAGCAATACTTACATCATTACGCAACACGGTGATCGCGGGGCTCGTGCTGGCGGTTATCATGGTCGTCGCTCTCATGTTCTGGCATGCGGGCAGCATCGCTTTCGATATGGCATGGGCCACTTTCGTGGTCCGCTGGCTGCATGTGCTGAGTGGTGTCATGTGGATCGGCATCCTGTGGTATTTCAACTTTGTGCAGATCCCGACCATGCCGGCCATTCCGGACGATCAGAAACCGGCGATCGGCAAGCATATCGCGCCGGCGGCGCTCTACTGGTTCCGCCATGGCGCCATGGCCACCATCGTCACCGGCCTGCTGCTGGCCTGGATGAGTGGATATGTCGTCGACGCCATTGCGCTGGGTCTGACGGACGGCGTGGCAAAGCACACCGCCATCGGCATCGGCATGTGGCTGGGCGCCATCATGTGGTTCAACGTCTGGTTCATTATCTGGCCGAACCAGCAACGGGCCCTGGGGCTTGTCGAGGCGGATGCGGCCAGCAAGGCGGCGTCGGCCCGTACGGCGATGTTGTTCAGCCGCACCAACACGATGCTGTCGTTCCCCATGCTCTATGCCATGGTGTCGGCGCAGAATATCTATTAGAGCAGTTTTCAATTAATTGAAGTCGCTCTCGCGACTTAAGTAATTGGTTCAATTGCTCTATTCTTAAAGAGTCCGGGCATGTTTTAAGGAAACATGCTCTAAGCGCCACTTCGCCTGATGGCGGCGTGCAAATGCGAGGCCCGAGCCGGTTGGCTCGGGCCTCCTTGCGTTTGGTCCAGCAAATAATTGGACCGTCTAAATTTTTCGCCGTGATTGCGGAAAATGTTGCTGTAACATCCTGCGTCTGCAATCGTGGTGCGCTGCAATTCTGCATCCATCATAGAGTGACCAATCGTATTGGCGTCCCGGAAATCGGAGGCATGGCGTACCATGACAGGCTGCACGGATATCACCTCTTCGACGGCCGGTTCCAAGGATGGCCTCGTGTTTGTTGCCTGCGGTTTGGAGTCCGGGCCGCCCGGCCACGAAAACCCCGGACGCCGCGCAGTGGTCATCAACGGCACGCGCGTCAGGACCGTGGACATCCACGCCCATTGTGCGGTGCCCGCGGCGCTGGCTCTGATGGGTCAGAAACTGGCCGGGCCGGGGTTGCGGCCCGACCTCGATATGGCAACCGCGGTCGGCTTGCGCCTCAAAAACATGGACGAGCAGGGCATTGATTTCGAGGCCTTGAGCATCAATCCCAACTGGTACGGGGTTGCTGATCGCGATTTGGCGGAACAGATCATCCAGCTTCAAAATCAGGCGCTGGCCGAGGCGTGCGCAAAAAATCCGGACCGTTTTGTCGCCTTCGCATCGGTTGCGCTGCAGTTTCCCGATCTTGCGGCCGCGCAGCTCGAGGCGGGCGTGAAGACCTACGGCCTGCGTGGCGTGGCGATCGGCGGCAATGTCGCCGGCGACGAAATCGCCGATTCGAAATTCGACCCGTTCTGGGCCAAGGTGGAACAGCTGGGCGTACTCGCCTTCATTCATCCACAGAGCGACGGCGCGCCGGCGCAGTTGGCCTCACGGTTCACGGGGAATGGCTATCTCGCCAACGTGATCGGCAATCCGCTGGAAACCACGATTGCCCTCTCGCATCTGATTTTCGAGGGCACGCTGGACAGATTTCCGGGCCTGAAGATCTGCGCGGCCCATGCCGGCGGCTTTTTGCCCTCTTATGCCGGCCGCTTTGATCGCGGCGGTCCCGTTCGCCCCGATCTATGTCCTGGCGGGACCCACGGGCCCATCAGGAAGTCGCCGTCAGAGTACCTCAGGCAATTGTACTACGACACCATGGTCTTCCGGCCCGAAGGCGTCCGCCATCTGGTGGCCGAGGTGGGCGCCGGCCAACTCATGGTGGGAACCGACTACCCCTATCCGTGGACCACGACGGCGATCGATCTTATCCTTGAAACGCCGGACTTGAGCGATGCCGACAAGGTTGCCATCCTCGGTGGCACGGCCGCCGGGCTGCTGGGCATATCGGTATAGGCGGGATCCGCCCTATTGTCAGGCTGCGTCTTCGCGCCGCGGCAGCTTCCAGTTCGGCCTGATGAAATGGCAGGTGTATCCGTGCGGGATGCGCTGCAGATAATCCTGATGCTCCGGTTCCGCCTCCCAGAAATCACCGGCTGGTTCGACTTCCGTCACAGCCTTGCCCGGCCATACTCCCGATGCGTCCACATCCGCGATGGTGCGTTCGGCCTCGGCCTTCTGGGCATCGTCAAGATAGTAGATGCCCGAACGATAAGAGGGGCCCATATCATTGCCTTGCCGATTGACGGTGGACGGATCATGGATCTGAAAGAAGAACTCCAGCAGCGCCCGATAGCTTGTCTGCTTCGGATCAAACACGATCTCTATGCCTTCCGCATGGCTGCCGTGATTGCGATAGGTGGCATTCGGAACATCGCCGCCGGTATATCCAACGCGGGTCGAAATCACTCCTGGACGCTTGCGGATCAAATCCTCCATGCCCCAGAAACAGCCGCCAGCCAAAATGGCGCGCTCGCTATCCTTGCTCATACCCTGACTCCCCATGCAGCAAAACGTTTCGCAAAAATCTGACCTTTATGGCCCTTTGTCCATCATACCGGGCGCAGGGGCAAAAACGAAGGCCTCCATTGTTTCCTGCGCGGCGCTGCGCAGTGCATGCCATTTATCAGGCCCGCCGTAATATGCCAAGCTGCCCGGTTCCGCGCTGCCTTCCCCGTTGTAATAGGAAATGCAGTCCCGCAGGGGGCGGCTGTTCAGATCGGCAACGCGGCAATGTTCCGCATATTCGTTTTCCGGTGCTTTTTTGATGTCGACGATGCCGGCGCCCCGCTGCCGCAAGGTGGTCAGCATCCAGACTACATAGTCGGTATGCGCTTCGATGCCGCGGGTGAAATTGAACTGTCCGCCGCCGCCCTGGGGCCCGGACATGATCAACAGGTTGGGAAAGCCATGGCTGTGCAGGCCAAGGAATGTCTTGGTGCCTTCCGACTGCCATTTCTGTCGCAGGGTTTGCCCGTTACGGCCGGTGATCATCTCGAACGTCGATGTCGCCATCCATTGAAATCCGGTCGCGTAGATCAGGACGTCCAGCGGATATTCCGTGCCGTCATGAACGATGCCCCTGGCGTTAATTTTGCCTACCCCAAGCGGCGCCGTATCGACCAGCGTGACATGCGGCAGGTTGAACGCGGGCAAAAATTCGTCATGAAACGCGGGCCGTTTACAGCCATAGGTATAGTAGGGCTTCAGCGCGGCCGCCGTTTTGGAATCTTTGACGGTGGCGTCCACCCGGGCGCGGATTTGTTCCATGATGCGAAAGTTGGTGTTCAACTGCTTCTGCATCAGCTCTTCCGGCGACAACGCCGTCGCGTGCTTTTTGCGCGCCTTGAAATCGGCAACCCTGCCCGACAAAAAGTCGTCGTTGCCTTTCAGCGCGGTCCTGCCGGACGAGATCGTGGCCAGCCGTTCCCGCCGGGCCCGCGCCCAGCCGGGTTCCTTGGCCCAGGTTTCGATCTCCTCCGGCGTGGTTTCGCGCTGATCCCGCACGTCGATCGAGGACGGGGTGCGCTGAAACACGTACAGTTCCTTGACGATCTTGGCGAGTTCCGGCACCACCTGCACGGCGGTGGCGCCGGTGCCGATGATGCCCACGCGCTTGCCTTCCAGATCGACATCGTAGTCCCAACGCGAGGTGTGGAAGGCGTCGCCCTGGAAGCTTTCCATGCCGTCTATTCTGGCCAGCCTGGGGGTCGTCAGGATGCCGTTGGCGAGGACAAGATAGCGTGCGCGCATGCTGTCGCCGCGGTCTGTCGTCACCGTCCATCGGCCCGTGGTCTCATCCCAGGCGGTCTCGCCGACCGTGGTGTGAAACAGGCAGCGGTCGTAGAAGCCGTATTTCTCGGCGATCTTCTGGCAGTACTCCAGAATTTCGAAACCCGATGCGAATTTCATCGTCGGGATGTATTCCATTTCCTCGAGCAACGGCAGGTAGCTGTACGACTCAACGTCGCAGGCGATGCCGGGATATCGGTTCCAGTACCACGTGCCGCCGACATCCCCGCCTTTCTCGCAGAACCGGACATCGGTGAAGCCCGCCGCGCGCAGCTTGTACCACAGCAGAAGGCCCGCGAAGCCGGCGCCGACCACGAGAATTTCGCAGCTGTCGGTCAGGGCTTCCCGTTCGATCGGGGCCGCCGAATAAACATCCTCGAGGTACCTGCTGAACGCGCCGTCCATTGCCATGTAGTCGGCCGCGCCCCGCCGCGACTCCTTGAAGGCGCGATACTTCGCCTGTTCCGCCGCGTTGAACACGGCGCCTGGCGGCGGCGGGGGAAGGGTCTTCAGCGCCTGGTCCTTGATGACCGCATAGCCCTTGCCGGCGATACGCGCGCTGGCCTTGGCGGCCCGTGTATTGAAGCGTTTCAGGCCGGTCGCCGGGTCTATCTGGATCGGCAGGTTCATTTTTTCATACTCTTGGGGCCAAGTTGCGGATGTTGATTATATGAGTGACGGCATCGGAGTCCAGCACCCGCGCCGAATGCCCGATTATATGCTGAAGGCAGTCGCCCACTACAGCCGAGGCAAACCTAAATCTGATGGTGCAAAAACGAACGAACCATGGTTTTCTGAAAGCCACTAGAGCATGTTTCTTCTAAACATGCCCGGACTCTTAAGAATTGAGCAATTGAACCAATCACTTGGATCGCTAAAGTGAATCCAATTGATTGAAAACTGCTCTAGGCCAGGAGATCTCCGGATGCCGGCTGGCATTTAGCAGGATAGGTTGGACCGATGAGTGACAAAAAGCAAAAACGACGCAGCCAGCACTGGTTTGGCGGCACGGGCCTGACCGGATACGTGCATCGCAGCTGGATGCGCAATCAGGGCCGCCCGGATGATTTTTTCGACGGCAGGCCCGTCATAGGGATCTGCAATACCTGGTCTGAATTGACCCCCTGCAATGGCCATTTCCGCGAGCTGGCGGAGAAGGTGAAAATCGGTATTTATGAGGCGGGCGGCGTTCCCGTGGAATTCCCGGTGACCAGCCTTGGCGAAACATTGATGCGTCCGACGACGATGATGTTTCGCAATCTGGTTTCGATGGATGTCGAAGAAAGCATCCGGGCCAACCCGATGGATGGCGTCGTCCTGCTCACCGGCTGCGACAAGACCACGCCCGCGCTGATGATGGGCGCGGCCAGTTGCGACCTGCCGACCATGGTGTTGTCCGGCGGCCCGATGTTGAACGGCAAGTTCAAGGGCCAGGACATCGGTTCAGGCACACATATCTTCAAGTTTCAGGATGAAGTTGCCGCCGGCACCATGAGCCGGGATGATTTCCTGAAAACCGAAGCCGGCATGAGCCGGTCGATCGGGCACTGCATGACCATGGGCACCGCCTCGACCATGGCCAGCATGGCGGAGGCCCTGGGCATCGCCCTGCCGGGAAACGCCGCCATCCCGGCGGCGGACGCCAACCGCGGGCTGCTGGCGCAAATGGTTGGTCGGCGCATTGTCAAGCTGGTGGACGAGGATGTGAAAATGTCACGGATCCTCACCCGTGATGCATTTGCAAACGCCATCAAGGTCAACGGCGCCATTGGCGGGTCAACCAACGCCGTCGTGCATCTGCTGGCCATCGCGGGCAGGCTGGGCATTGATCTGACCCTTGATGACTGGGACACTTTGGGCGCCGGCGTGCCGACCCTGGTCAATCTGTTCCCGTCGGGCAGCTATCTGATGGAAGATTTTTACTACGCCGGCGGCCTGCCCGTCGTCATGAAACGGATTGCAGCCTATCTGAACACCAATGCCCTGACGGTCAGCGGCGGTACGGTGGCGGAAAATATTGCGGATGCCGAATGCTACGATGACGATGTCATTCGGCCTCTCGATAAACCGCTGACCGAAAATGGCGGCATTGCCGTTCTGCGCGGCAACCTGGCACCCCAGGGCGCCATCATCAAGCCCTCCGCTGCCTCTGAAACGCTGATGTCTCATACCGGCCGGGCGGTCGTCTTCGAGGATATGGACGACTACAGATCGCGCATTCGGGACAGCGGCCTTGATGTCACAAAGGATGACATCCTGGTCCTGAAGAACAATGGCCCGGTTGGCTATCCCGGCTTTCCGGAGACCGGCAATCTGGCGCTGCCCCCCAAAATCCTGCAGGACGGGGTGCGTGACATGGTGCGCATATCCGACGCCCGCATGAGCGGCACCGCCTTCGGCACGGTTGTGCTGCATGTGGCCCCGGAAGCCGCCGTTGGCGGACCACTGGCCCTGGTGCAAACGGGCGACCGGATCACCCTTGATGTGCCAGGCCGCCGGCTGCAGCTGCATGTCCCGGACGAGGAACTGGCGGCGCGCCGAAAAAGCTGGCAGCCGCCGGCAATCCCGGAAGATGAAGAGCGCGGCTATGCCAAATTATACCGCAGCGCCGTCACCCAGGCCGACACGGGCGCCGACTTCGATTTCCTGATCGGCAAAAGCGGTGCAAAAATTCCCAAGAGTTCCCACTGAATTTCGGTGACGGACAAATAACGCTGGACCTCTTTCTCCCTGGCTGGTCTACATTTTCGTAGAGGCGGTAGAAAGCCTTGTGGTCCGTTCCATATTTGTTTATCTCCTTTCCTGTATACGGGGGGGCGCATGCGGCACAAAAAATTAGTGATTTTTCAGGGGCTTCTGTTGCTGCTTTTGGGGGCCTGTGCATCGCCTTCCGAGCGGACCCTCTCTTTAAACGCGCCGTCATACGCTGTGTTGCCAAATGGTTCCCAGCCGCTGGATCCAAAGCAACTTTCGCCGATGTTTGCCGCGGTCGCGGCCATTCCCGGCGATAACTTGATCCGCTACCTGGAGCGCAAGAGCGGACACGCGTTGAACATGCTTTCTCTCTCCGGCGGCGGCCAGAATGGCGCCTTCGGGGCCGGTTTCCTCATCGGCTGGCGCGAAAAAGGCGGTCGTCCGGCGTTCGATGTGGTCGGCGGTGTCAGCACCGGCGCGTTGCTGGCGACCCACGCTTTGCTCGGTACCCCGGCCGATGATGCGAAGCTGGAAGAGATGTATACGCAGATCACAAAGCATAACATCTATAACGATAAATCGATCTTTAACCTCCTGTCCGGCGCTGATTCACTACGCGACACGGCGCCGCTACGCGCGCTCATTGCCAAGTATGTCACCGCCGAGACTTTGCGGCGGGTGGCTTCGGCCTATGACGATAATCGTCTGTTGGTCGTGGGCACCACCAACATCGATTACGGCCAGACCTGGGTCTGGAATATGTCGCTGATCGCGAAGGCCGCGGATTTAGAGCTCTATCGCAAGGTTTTGCTGGCCTCCGCCTCGTTCCCCATTATCTTTCCGCCGGTGGAAATAGAGGGCCACCTGTTCGTCGACGGGGCCGCCCGTTCGAATGTGGTCGTTCCCGGGATGGGGGGAACGCAAAAGCCCAATCCGCCGCTGTTCGGCCCGGGCAATCTTTACCTGATTGACAACGGCAGGGTCACGCAGCCGCCCGAGGCCTTGCGCCGGGCCCTTGGCGATGTCGCGGCCACAACCATTGGCGTGATGATGGAGCAGTCCATGCAGACAGCGCTGATAAGGTCTTACTTCGGGGCAAAGGCCCTGGGCTATGCCTACAAAATGGTTGGAATTCCGGACGAGGTGAATATCGGCAAGGACGTGCTTGCCTTCGATCCAATCCAGATGCGCGCGGCTTTCGACGCGGGGCGCGCCCTGGCGAAACAACCCGACCCATGGACAAGAACCCCGCCCAATTCCGGCGATATTCCCGCCTGGGCTTTAAAATCGCTGATAACCCCATAGGGCGTATTCGGTCAAAAATGCGATTTGCGGGACGTCACGAAACACGTCTCGCCGGCTCAAGCCGGTTTCTACCGGCACTGCCGCGACAACGCGGCGTGCATCCAGGCCTGGTCCATCAAGTCTGAAATGGCGCCGGCCCATAATGGCGCGAAGCCGCGGCGACCGACCGGCACCCTTGCTGATGCAACACCGACCATGACCAGAAGCGGCCTTAAGGAATTGTTTACATTGGCAATAGATAATTTCGCCGCGCCCGTCTGCGCGCAGCGCTTTAGAACTGGTTGAAAATGTCAAAAAAGATCCTGATTGTTGAAGACAACGATACGAACATGAAGCTGTTTCATGATCTCTTGGACGCGCATGGGTACGACACGCTGCAAACGAAGGACGGTAGGGAAGTTTTGGCAATCATGCGTGAAAAGCACCCGGATCTGATCCTGATGGACATTCAGTTGCCGGGAATGTCCGGTCTGGAGATAACCAAACTGATAAAAGCCGACGATGAACTGAAATCCATTCCCATCGTCGCCGTCACTGCCTTTGCCATGAAGGGCGATGAAGAAAAAATGCGCCTCAGCGGTTGCGACGCATATATTGCCAAACCGATCTCGTTGAAGCCGTTTCTCGAAACGATCAAGACATTGATCGATGAGGATCGCAGAGCGATCGCTTGATCGAGGTCCAAAGTTTCGGCTTACTTATCTGCAAGCTTGCGGACACTAAACCTGTTTTACCGGGCTGTATCTTGTTTGGAGAGGCCATGCTCCTGACCGAGTTCCAATATTCTGGCAAGGCGGCGCGCGGGCGAGGACGCGATGAAACCTTGAAGTTGCGGCGATCGGCGCCCGCGGACACAGGTTAATGATGTTTTAAGAACCAATCTCTAGTCAATTAGTTAGGAAATTATTTACCAATTACTGCGGAAATTCTGACAATGGGGCTGACGGTAATGTCGACTATTGATGATTCGAACGCAAAGGCAGCGCCTGATACCCTTTCTAATGTTTCAGGCGGATCATACTTCAAAGGTATATTCGGGCATAATCCCGCCACCGGAATACGTCTTCAGTTCATTCTGTTCATGTGCTTCCTGCTAATTTCAGCCCTGCCGGTTGTACTGCTGTCGGCCTGGGACCAGCATAACGCTTTGCGCGAAGAGTATGAGGCCGTCAGCGAGAAGCATCTCATTATCGCGAAGAACCTTAGCGGTGTGTTTGGCCGCTACGTTAAGGATGTCAAAGAAGGTTTCCGCTTTGCTGTCCAGTATGCGGAAAGTGGTGTGTCGAACCAGGCATCCAGCCGTTTTCTCGAGTCATTGAGTTTCTGTGATGTCAGTATACTTGATGGCGCCAACAACGTCCTTCAATCCCTGATGGCGATCGAGGATGGCAGGCCCCCGCTTCCGACGGCGACAGTCATCGCGCGGTTGCGTGAAGCAAGTATCGGCAGTAAGGGCGACGTCATCATCTCCGATATCATCCGGGACCGAGACCAGCCACGCTTCTTCGTCGTGATGGCATTGGCTGGTTCGCGGATCGCGGTTGGCACATTGACCACGGATTACGTACGCACAGTCCAGCGCCAGATCGCGTTTGGCGAACGCGGCCATTCCATGGTCGTCGATGCGAAAGGCGTGGTGGTCGCGCATCCGAACAAAACCTGGGAAGAGACCTCGAAGAACGCCGCCAAATTGTCCGTTGTCGGCGCCATGATGCGCGGGGAAACGGGTGTTTCAGAATTTTATTCGCCGCCTATGAAGGCGGACATGATCGCCGGCCACACCGCGGTTCCAGGGGTCGGCTGGGGCGTCATGGTGCCGCAACCGGTCGCGGAACTTGAACATCACGCCAATATTGTCAAAAGGTCCGGGATACTTATCACCGTGATTGGTATCGTATTTGCGTCGATTTTCAGCTGGTGGCTGTCACGTTTCCTCAGCAGACCGATCGTTGCCATTGATGATGCCGCCGTCGCCGTAACCTCGGGTGCGTTGCAAACCCAGGTGGCAAAGTTACCAAAGGGAAGTCCAAGGGAATTACATAGCCTATCCCTGGCCTTCAACACCATGGTCAGGCAACTGCGCGAGCGTGAGGAACGTTTGCACATAGCAATGAACGAGGCGGTTGCCGCAAACCAGGCAAAAACAGAATTCCTTGCCAATATGAGCCATGAGCTGCGAACGCCACTGAATGCGGTCATTGGGTTTTCCGAAATGATGAAGGAGGAAACATTTGGCCCTATTGGCGCCCCGAAATACGTCGATTATGCGGCTGAAATCCATAATTCAGGCCTTCATTTGATGGATGTCATCAACGACGTGCTTGACATGTCCAAGATCGAGGCGGGCCAGTTGGAGCCCACATTCAGCGAAATCGATATGTCCGCTATAGCTGAAACGTGCATTTCTTTTACCTCGGAGCGGGCGCGCAAGGGGCATGTCATCCTGGAGGCCAATGTGCGCGATGGTCTGCCAAAGATGATCGCCGATGACCGGATGATGAAACAGATCATCCTGAACCTGCTTTCCAATGCGATCAAATTCACGCCTCAAGATGGGAAAGTGGAGCTTTTCATAGATATCGATGCGCAGCGGCGTTGCGTGGTCAAGGTCCGGGACAACGGCATCGGCATCGATCCGGCGAAGTTGAGCATCGTCATGCGGCCTTTCGGCCAGATCGACGCTGAACTGAATCGAAAATATGAGGGGACCGGCCTGGGCCTGCCGCTGGTCAATTCCATGGTCGGCATGCATGGCGGTACCCTCGAAATCGACACGGCACTGGGCCAGGGCACCACGGTGACCATCACCCTGCCGGCGGAACGCGTTGTAGAAGACGACGACGGATCTCAATCGCAGTCGACAGCATAATGCCGCGCCGCTCCGGCTATAGAGATATTTTCAAGGGCCCTGGCCCCGGCGCTTGATGGCGGCGCGGGTCGAGCTGTTTTTGACGAGATATGCCGGTCCGACAACTTGCATCTGTTTGTGTTGGAAGATGACAATGCCAACGTTCAAGCAACGCGCTATCTGAACATAATTCCCAACATAACGAATGGTGCGTCCCCCTACGGGATCATCGAAAACGTCGTTACCGAAGCGGCCTTGCGCGGCCAGGGTTTAGGCTCAAAGCGAAAGTCGACACATAATTTCTACAAAGCCTGTGGTTTCAGTGGAGACGACAAGTTCGGATTTATCGCTCGACCTCCCCGCAACCATGGCCGGTAACATCAGGCCGGCGCCATCAACCCCAACATGTCGCGGTGCGAATTTTACCGCTCAAGAAAAAGGCCTGGCATTCGGAGCCCGGATCGCAATGCCTGCCGCGCTCGCCGCCGGTGCGACCTCAAGATTACGCTACACCGGCGATCGATCAGGCCAGTCTGTGTCCTGGTCCAGCGGAAAGATCGGTCTTGGCACGTTCCGGTACGGCAGGCGTTCATAGTGCAGGGTGCACAGGGCGCCGCTATCGCAGACGATGACCCGCCCGGCGATGGGCTCAAAAGCAGCGCGAAAATGCTGCATCGACTTAAGGGCAATGACGCTTTTGCGTTCGGGCTCGACGCCGAACGATTTGAACTGTTGCAGGTCGAGCATTTGTTTGGCAATCGTGACGATTAGGATCTCGATACCGTCAACGCGCAGGACGGCGCTTGGGCCATATGAGCGGTGCAGCCCGCCGAGGATAGGTCCGTCACCCACATAGTGTCCGTCGCTAATCGAGACCAATTCGCCTTCGAGTATCAACGGGCCGCCGCCAAATGCAGCGTCGGTCTTGCCGCCGAGAGAAATGGGCGCTTTCTCACCGATCTTGACCTTGTGCAGCGCCTGAGCGGCCGCGCCGTCCACCATCGGCCCGAAACAGGCGTTGTTGACGCCCGCTTCGAGGAGCGCGCCAAGCAGAGCCGTGGAATCGCCGTAGCCGCCCGCGCCGGGATTGTCGGCATAGTCCGCGATCACGAGGGGACCATTTCGGGGATCGTGCCCGACGGCGACAGCGGCGGCGGCCTCGACTGTAAGATAGTCATTCAGCGTCTCATGGCGCCGCGCCCAAATGTCGTCGGCCAGTGTTTCAGCGAAGGCAACGTGCGGGTCGGGATCGCCCTGACCGGTGACAAGAACGGTCGGGCCGACATCGGCGACATCGGTGCTGGCAAAGCCTGCGTTGATACTAACGGCGAAAACGTCTGCATAACGCTCGTAGTCCTTGGCTGCGTTCAAGCGCGGGATCATCGGTCCAACATCGGTGCGCCCGCCATTTGTTTCCTCGAGCATCGGGCGGCTCACCCGGACCGTGTACGGTCTGATCTCGCCCGCCATGGTCCGCTGCAGGATCGCGCCCGTCCGGCGGCCGGTTTCGCGCATATCGACGTGGGGGTAGGTTCGGAAAGAAACAATGATGTCGGCGAGCGAACACATCCGCTGACCAACATTCCCATGCGGGTCGAGGGTGATGGCTATCGGGGTCTCGGCCCCGACCGAGGCGCGAATGCGGCGCAAAATTTCGCCGTCGCCGTCCTCGCAGAAATCAAGGACCATCGCCCCATGCAGGCCGAGGAGAATGCCATCGAATGTTCCGTGCTCTGCCGCGGCGACGATCGGATCGCAAAGCCACTCGAAGGCGGCGCGCGCCACTTTGCCGCTCGGCCCCGCTGCCGCGCTAAGGACATGGTCCATTTGCCAGCCGTATTCCCTGCCGGCATCGGCGAAACCGGCCAGTTCCGTATTTGCGTCGCCTCGCGCGCCGATGGCGTCATCTCCCAGCAGAACATAATGGTCCTTGAATGACTGTGCGTCGGTGACCCGGCGGCTGAAGGTGTTGGTCTCATGCGCGAGTTCGGCGGTGAGGACCCGGAATGTCATCAGGCAGCTCCGTTAGGGCTCGAATTTCAGAAGATCGCGATATCCGATGGTCATGGGCGGCGGCATGGCCTTCATCCAAGGCCGAAGGGAGAGGTGGCTCTGTTTAGCCGTTCTCCGGGATGGGCGCCACGCCTTTGGTCGCCGTTGGATCATTTGTGGATCATTTGTTGGACCGCGTGGCAACGATCCACCGAGGTGGTCCCACTTTGTTGGCAACAAGATCAGAACCTACTGTCGTTTATGTAAGTCAACCTCGAAAATGGTCCAGGAACCGGGACATAGTGGGATACTCGGAGATATTACGGGACGGGTGATGCCTGGATCGCCGTTTTTGCTGCTTCCAGGGAAACGGCGTCGTCATCAATAAAAGCTGCCATGGCGATGGCGAGATGGGCGTTGCCGATACTTGGGTCTTTCGGGCGAAGACGAAATACTTCCTCGGCGCGCGTCCGGGCCTCGGCCGTTTCACCTATCTGCGCCTGGCGATTTATCTGAAGAGCTTTCAGATTACATCGCCCATAACGCGGCCTAGAGCGCGGCAACGCTGTTGGGGGCCATCGTCGCCTTATATCTCCGGTCCTTGGTTTCGCCGCGTAGCAGCGCCAGCTCCGTGGCCAGCGCCTCCCTGCCGGCGGCGGCTTCAGGGTCCGTGGGGTGGTAGGTGAATTCGCTGTCTTCCCCCGCCACCCGGGTAGCGATCACCGTCCGCGGCTGCGTGTAATCGTACGGCAGGGCGCGGTGCAGCAACGCCCGGTTATCCCACACCAGCAGATCGCCAGGCCGGTAATTATGTTCGTACACCCGCGCCTCATCGGCGACGACGAAATCCAACAGCGATTTCAACAGCGCCCGGCTTTCCTCCCGCGACAGCCCCGGAATGCCAAACGCGTGGCGCCCGATAAAAAGGTTCTTGACCCCGGTCTGCGGGTGCACCTTGACCAACGGCCGCAGATAGGCCTCGCCATGATAGATCGTGCCCTCCTGCACCGCCGGGAAATCGCCCAGGTCGTTGGCTTGGGAATAAAGGTTCGAATGATAGGCGGCAAGGCCGGCGATACGGTCCTTTGTCGCCTGATCCAACGCGGCGTAGCCGGTCCGCATATCGGCCAGCCCGGTGCCGCCGCCCTGTTCGGGCACCACCACCGCCGACAGCATGGCGCATTTGCTGCTGTAGGGTTTATAGGTCGAATCCGTATGCCAGGCTTCATTGCCGAGGATCATCCGCATGCGCTGGGAGTTGATGTCATAGACTTCGCCCGGCGTGCCATCCGCATTGGCGTCCTGGTTCGACAAAAAGGGCACGACGGCGAATTCCAGCTCGCCAAATTTTTTGGCGAAGGCGATGGTGTCGCCGTCAGAAGGAGAGAGTTCGGAAAAGACCAAGAAGCCACGGTCCAGCAACGCCGCCTCGATGGCCGCAAAGTCGGCATCGCGCAACGCGCCGATGTTGGCGCCGGTGACGATGGCGCCGAACGATTTGTTTTCAACAGGGGTGATTTTCATTTTTGTTTCCTCCGATGACGGGCGATAGAAAAGCGTACAGGAGACGGAGTACTGACAGACCTGTTTATCCTGCGCGGGGTTATTAATTGCAATTGGTTTTCTTAACTCTAGTAGGCGCGACAAGGCCTGCATCTGGAAAATTTCGGCCAGAATTCTTCCCCCCGTCAGCCACGAAGCTTTGAGATCCCCTCACTGGCTATCCGCTCAAAGGTGAAAAGCTTTTCGTCTTTCAAATAATAATCGGCACAGATGCGTTGGACCCGATCAACGGTACGGCGCCGTAAAAATCCTATCTGTGCGATATCCGGGCGATCGCCTGAATTTCTTCCGATGTCGACGATGGCAGAGCAGCGGCCGTAGTCCCTGACAATCGTGATTGCGTAGGACAAATTGTCCGGATTTGATGCTGTGGACGGCTCCCACCCGCCGCTATCTGGGTGCCAAAATTGTGGTTGAGGAACTGCATATTAGAATTTTCTACGAGTCCGTTGATGGCAATAGCTGAAGTCGGAACCTGGCCTCAGCGCGTCCCCTTTACCCCAGCAAGCCGACTTGCAGATCTGATGATTGCCGTTATGCCAAATTATTTGAAGTTGATTTGAAGTGCTCGGAAATGATGCCAGCCTCGCCCCAGGGACATTATTCTGAACGTCAATATTCGCGCCGCGAAATGTTGCGGTGCGGCGAAGATTAATAGGGTGGGGCGCCGGGGCCGCCGATGGTTTCAGCCAGGTCGGCCAGGAGGCCGCCAAGGGGTGTGCGTAAGGCGGCGCATCGGAATTCAAGAAGAAAGACCTGACCCTAATTCTTCCATTCGACATTGAGGAGGTCGAAACCACCTACACGCTGGCGGGCAACAACAAGGCTAAGCAGGTTGGTGAGTTGATCATCACGGGGTTTTAAGGGCGGTTTCGGTGACGTCTAAAGGGGATCGTCATTCACCCGATGGTGTAATCCTGATATAGTCGCCGAAAGCTTGTAGTAAGTCGGCAAATTGTAAGTGTTGGATCTACTTTTACGTCGAGGCACATCGCCACCACAAGGAGCCCATGGCCGCACCGCGAGAATTTAGGGATCGTCGTGATCGTCTATTCGGGCGCAAAGATGATGTAAGCGCTCTGACCGAGCGCTTGCAAATCAAGGGCCTCACTGCTGTCGCGGCACGCCCCTTGATGGGCAAAAGTTGGTTGCTGGAGGAACTGGCGCGCCACATTGCCGTGGATCGTAAACCGCGCGCCCTAGTTGGTATTGCCGAATCGTCAGGAGAGGGGGCCGATTTACTGCTGCGCGCGGTCGTCGACCTTTATGCGCGCTGGCTGTCCGACAGCGATTTCCTGGAGCAGGCCAGGATGACCTGGGACCAGCAAAAACCAAATCTGCTGCCGAGCGTTGCGGGCGCAGTCGGCCGGATTCTCATGAAGACGGGGGAGGCTGTCGCAAAGCCTATCGCCGCGGTGGTGGAAGAGGCCCTTAAGGGCTTGATCGCAGCGAATAACACATTGACGACAGGCGGTGTTCTTCTGCCGGTGTTACAGTATGATCAAGCCCGTGACTTGGTTGCGGCGGTCGCTGCGATAGCTGAACGGCCCATTGTTCTTATCCTTGATCAGTGGGAGAAGTCTCCCGATCCGGAGTTTGAGGCTAAAACTCTGGATGCGTTTTTGCACCATCTCGATGAATGGCCGAATTGCCATATATTCGTGGCCTTGCGTCCTGACGAACCGGCTTTCGCCATCGTTGAGAGACTGGTCGCCGGGCGGCCCGGACCCGCTCAGCTTTATCAGTTAGAGCCGATGGCATTGGAGGAGAGTGCCGAGCATGAGCGTCTGGTGCGGTTTATTCAGAAATCCGTGTCCGGCGCGGACGGCGAGGATGGCGAAACTCTGTTGTCCCTGATTGATGGCTACCCGGGCGTTATCTATCAATGGAGCAACGACTACCAGCAATTCCACATGACCTCGCTTGAAGACCTGACCAAAGTGGCCAGGGACGCCCAGCAGTATAGATTTTCAGATCTTGATCAGCTTCTTCCCACGCTGGGTGGCGAACAGCTTCAAATAGCTATCAGGCTGGCCTTGTTGCCATTAGGTGGGACCTTATCTTGGCCGCATATCAAGACGGAGGTGCTGGATAGCCTAAGCGAAACTCTCGTCGAAGATCTGAAGCTGGCCAAAGTACTGGAGGAGGCCGATCCGCCTAGCTATGGGCATGCCAAGCGTTGGGAGGTGGCACAAGAGTGGTTATTAGAAAATCGAAGGGCCTCGGCCCGAATAGAGGCTTCGTCGCTCATCGGGAAACTGGCGGAACCGGTTCGCGACGTCAGCCCGGAGTTCATGCATCATTCCGCTGCTCTGCGGGGGCTACTACCCCAATGCCTGCGCCTCGGCATCGATGATAATCCGATTGCCCTTTGCCAAGCGGCGGCCACGTTGTTTGGTGACTACATTGACGTCGATGATGCCTTAATGAGAGGCGCCGCGCAGGCCAGAGCTGCTGGTGATTCTAAGATTGCGCCGCTGCTGGCCATAGGCCTGAACAACACGCTGAACGATGCCAAGGCTGAGGATGATCTTGAGCGGCGCGACGCATTGTTGGAGGAACTGCGCTCCCTGGCCGAGGCCTGGCCGGAAGATGCGGCGGTGCGTGAGCCACTGGCCATGGGCCTG
>JAQBYC010000192.1 GCA_027623205.1 Pseudomonadota bacterium
TCCCTGCTGCGCGCAAATCATCGATGCAACAAAACAACCAAGGAAACGTTTATGACGCAGTAGTGCTAGTCCCGGCTGTCGCGCCAGCGAAAATACCAACTCAATGTCCGGGCCAGCGGCACCACCAGGTCGTGCATGGGCAGGGGTTTTAATGGCGTCGCCGGCAATGCCAGTTCGTTGGCCGGTTTACCCAGGGCGCGTTCGGCCAGCATGCGGCCGACCGCCGTGCCCAAGGCGATGCCCCGGCCGCTATAACCCAAGGCGGCGATCATCCCGCCGGCCAATTCGTGATAGCGGGGCAGTCGCTCTGGCGTCATGGCAATAATGCCTTCCCAGACATACTCTATCCGAGGTTGTTCGATTTGGGGAAAGGCGATGTTCAGACGCTTGATTGTCGAGGTGGTCATCCGGCCCCTGGCCCCCGGGGTAAAGACCGGGGCGGACGTCGTAACGATCCGGCCAAAGCGATCCTTGCGGAAAGCCCACAGGGCTTGGCGGGTATCAGACAGACCGTGATTGTTTGGCAATATCGTCTTGGCAACATTGTCCCCCAACACGGTTGTCGCGACATGAGTGGAGCG
This sequence comes from Pseudomonadota bacterium, assembly GCA_027623205.1. Taxonomy (GTDB): domain Bacteria; phylum Pseudomonadota; class Alphaproteobacteria. Next base: position 582 of record JAQBYC010000192.1, read on the forward strand.
CAGAGGCACAATAGTCTGCCGTAAATCGGGAAACAGATTGCCGGTATAGCCGTTGGTGGCCAGGATAACCTTGTCGGCCCGCACGACGCCGCCCGCGACTTTCAGGCGCCATTGCCCCCCTTCCCGGTCAACGGCCCGGACAGGGCTGTCACCATGCACCGCCGCGCCCGCCGCCTGCGCCGCGCGGGCCAAGCCACGGGCGTAACCCAAAGGCTGAATATGGCCGCCCGAACGGTGCAACCAGCCGCCGTGATAGATGGGGCTGCCGGTCAATTCCGCCGCCTTGGCTGCGTCATACATTTCCACCGGCGCGCCGCGGGCGGCCCATTGATCATGCTTGGCCTGCACCCCGCGCATGCGGGAGGCCCGGTGGGCCGGCTGCAACCAGCCCTTTTGCACCGCATCGCAGTCAATCTCGTACTTGTGTATCAGGTCGAACACCAAATCGGCGGAAGTTGCGACCATTTCATTCAGCCGTTCGCCCCGCTCCTCGCCAAAGGTTGCCACCGCGTCGTCGGGATTATGGCGGCTGTATGCGGGAATAACCTGGCCGTTGTTGCGGCCCGAGGCGCCAAAACCCGGTTGTTCCGCCTCCAGCAACACCGTTTCCGCGCCGCCCAACGCCAGATGCAAGGCCGCCGACAAGCCGGTGAAACCGCCGCCCACCACCACCACATCGGCCCGTCGCTCGCCTTGCAGGGCGGGGCAGTCGGGCGCGGGGGCGGCGGTATGGGTCCACAGGTTTGATCTGGGTTCGGCGGGATGCATGGGCATTAGTCTCCTGATTTGCCGCGCACATGGGACCAGGGGCCGGCGCCCGAATAGGCGGCCCGAAGAGTGGTTTTGTGGACATTTCGGTGGGAGTCGCGCGACCCCTGAGATGCGCCTGCACTACGGCGCCCCTGTCTCCGTGCCGCGGCAACCTGCAAGACCGTCATACCAGCCAACCTATCCTGATTAGGGGTACTAGGCGGAAGCGGCCAGGCGGCCATTGATGACATATTCGAGTATCAGCACAACCTGTTCCGGATTTTCCGCCGTGGCCAGCGCGGCGCCGTCCACTTCCTTCAAGGCATGACCCAGGGCGGGATCATGCAAGGTAATAATCGAGGTGCCCAAGGCAGCGGCATAGCCCGCATCAAAAGCGGCATTCCATTGCTTGTACTTGTCACCAAAACGCACGACCACAATGTCGGCCCGTTCGATCAGAGTGCGGGTGCGAATGGCGTTCATCCGGGCCCCCTTGTGGTCGTGCCAAAAGGGTTGATCCTCGCGCCCCAGTATGGCGACGCCGCAATCGTCGGAAGAGGCGTGGTCGGTGACCGGTGAACTGAAATCAATGGCCAGACCGGCCTCGGCCGCGCCTTCGATGATCCGCTCGCGCCAATCGCTGTGTATTTCGCCCGATAGATAAACGTCCCATTGTTGGCTCATCTCAGTCTCCCTTGGTTTTAATCGAGGCTACCGGTCAATTGCGCCCGCTGTGAGACCTCGATCCAATTGCCATCTGGGTCCCGCACAAAAGAATAACGCGTCGTGGTGCCGATGGTCCTCGGCGGCCCACCTTCGCTGCCGCCGCGTTCCAATATGCCGGCATGTTCCAGGTCGCATTTGTAGATCTGTACGGTGGTATAGCGAAAGCCGAGGCTCGCCATGCTGTCCGGGGTCGGGTTCACATTGCCATTCTGCTGCAGGAACAGCACGGTGTCGCCGGCAAGCACCGTATCGTCTGCCCCTGCCTGGAACTGCATGGCCGTGGTCCAGAAGTGGCGCGCGGCGGCAAGGTCGCTAACCGTGATTTCAATGCCGATGCCCACGATGCCCCTGTGCCCAGGGGGCACCAGATCCACCGCGTTGCCGTCGGGATCGGCCAGGCTTTGCACGGCCGCCAAGCCTGGTTTGGCAATCAACAATCGGCGATAGCCCGATGGGGTTAGCTCGGCCAGTGGGCCGCGAGCGTGATTGATCTTCAGGATCGAGCCATTCATGTGATGGCGCAATTGGTGAATACCGCGCCCTAGCTTGCCCACATGATCAAATTCCAGGCCGACTTCGCCTTGCCAAAAGGCCAACTGCTCGTCCCGCCGATTGGTATACAGGCCAATATCAAGATGCTGTTTTGCCAGCTCCATCGGGTCCCGTTCCTTACCTTGCAATGCCCGGCACATATAGCAGAAACTGGCGCTGTACCAAGCACCATCCTATATGCGGCCAAGCCAAACAGATAAATACCGGGTTCGCCCCGCGGCCGCCTTTTCTGCTCGACCGTTTGGTGTTATACGGCCCAGCGCGCGTAGGAATACGCCGTCCGCGTGCAAAGCCACGAACCCGGAACAATGTCATGAACGATATCGCCGCCGAAGTTGCGCGTCGCCGCACTTTCGCCATCATTGCCCATCCCGATGCGGGCAAAACCACCTTGACCGAAAAGCTGTTGCTGTTCGGCGGCGCCATCCAGCTTGCCGGCGCGGTCAAGGCCAAGGGTGACGCGCGCCGGGTTCATTCCGATTGGATGAAAGTAGAGCGGGAACGGGGCATTTCCGTGGCCACATCGGTTATGACCTTCGATTACGGCAATTGCACTTTCAACCTGCTCGACACACCGGGCCATCAGGATTTTTCCGAGGACACTTATCGCACCCTCACAGCGGTTGACAGCGCCATCATGGTACTGGACGCGGCCCGGGGTATACAGGAACAGACCCTCAAGTTGTTCGAGGTCTGCCGACTGCGCGACGTGCCAATCGTCACCTTTGTCAACAAGATGGACCGGGAAGGCCGGGAGCCGTTCGACCTGCTGGACGAGATCGAACAGAGCCTGGCCCTGGATGCGACCCCAGCCACTTGGCCCATCGGCATGGGGCGGCGTTTCCAGGGCTGCTACGATCTATTCTCGGATCGGCTGGTGTTAATGGACAAAGCAGACAAGAATGTAATCAGCAAGGGCGAGGTCTGTTCCGGCCTGGATGATAGCAAGTTGGATGCGATGCTGGGGGAAAGCGCAGATACCTTGCGAGAAGAAGTCGAAATGGCCCAGGGCCTGTGCCCGCCGTTCGACCCCCGGGCCTATCGCGAAGGCCATATGACGCCCGTCTATTTCGGCTCCGCCATAAACAATTTTGGGGTCCGGGAGTTGCTGGCCGGCCTCGCCAAGCTGGCCCCGCCGCCGGGTCCCCGGCCCAGCCTGACCCGGCTGGTACAGCCGGACGAGAGCAAGGTCAGCGGCTTCATTTTCAAGATCCAGGCCAACATGGACCCCAAGCACCGGGACCGCATGGCCTTTATGCGTATCTGTTCGGGCCATTTTCGCAAGGGCATGAAGTTGAAGCATGTCCGCAGCGGCAAACAGATCAACATGCACAATCCCGTCTTATTCCTGGCGCAGGACCGGGGCGCGGCGGATGACGCCTACGCCGGCGATATCATCGGCCTGCCCAACCATGGCAACCTGCATATTGGCGATGCCTTGAGCGAGGGCGAGGCCCTGGCCTTCACCGGCATCCCCAGTTTCGCGCCGGAACTGCTGCAGCGGGTCGCCCCGGACGATCCCATGAAAGCCAAACATCTGGGCCGGGCCCTGCAACAATTGGCGGAAGAGGGCGCGGCCAGCGTGTTCAAGCCGCGCCTGGGGGCGAATTGGTATGTCGGCGTTGTCGGGGCCTTGCAATTCGACGTCCTGGCCGACCGCATCGCCGCCGAATACGAACTGCCCGTGCATTTCGAAGCGTCCAGTCTGTACACCGCCCGCTGGGTGCAAAGCGACGACGCGGCACTGTTGAAACGCTTCGCGGACAAGGAACGCGCCGTGGTCGCCGACGATCACGAAGGCGATCTGGTCCTCCTCGCACGCAACGCCTGGCACCTGGACGATTTGGCCCGCGACTGGCCCGATTTACGCTTTGCCGCCACCAAAGATCAGGCGGCGTAATTTCCCGGGAACATATTGCGCAGGGCGGCTTCGTCCAATTCGGTTTTGAAGCTGTGGCGGTCCTTCAGCGCAATCGCACGTGCAGCCGCGGGATGCGCCCCGATTTCATCCACCAGACGTTCCAGGTTCGGCATGGTTGCCAAAACCCCATCTCCCAGAACGACAGGCATGAGGCGGGCCCAGCCCCAGACGGCCATGTCGACAATGGTGTAATCGTCGCCCAGCATGTAGGGCTGTTCGCCAAGTCGGGCATTAAGGATGCCGTAGTGCCGTTGCGCTTCATATTTGTAGCGGTTGATCGCGTAGGGCAATTCCTCGGGCGCATAATTGCGGAAATGCACCGACTGGCCCGAATAGGGTCCGACGCCAGAGGCGACAAACATCAACCAGGACAGCAACTCCCCCCGCGCTTTGGGCGTCGACGCGGGAAGAAATTTTCCTGTCTTTTCAGCCAGATAAAGCAGAATGGCGTTGCTATCGAAAACCCGCACATCGCCATCGACGATGACCGGAACTTTGGCATTTGGGTTAAGGGCCAGGAATTCCGGCTTGAATTGATCGCCCTGCCGTGTATCGACCGGGATCGCCTCGTAGTCGAGGCCCGCTTCCTCCAGAAACAAGGCCACTTTGACCGGGTTCGGCGCACCACTGTAATAAAACTTTAGCATCCACCTAATCTCCCCATTGCCGCCTCTGTTCCTATGGGCCCAGATTGCTGGCTACACAAGCCCATCTGCGAAAAATATAATCAAATTCAGCTGTTTCCAGTCAGATGATCCTAGATATACTCCGACTCATTGAGTAAGCGAAAAATCCTTGCCAAATTCATTTTAAAGGATTCTTGTTGTC
>JAQBYC010000193.1 GCA_027623205.1 Pseudomonadota bacterium
TAGCTCAGTTGGTAGAGCAGCGGACTGAAAATCCGCGTGTCGGTGGTTCGAATCCGCCCCTGGGCACCACTTTTCTCTCAATAAATTCAAATGATTAGTGGTGTTTTGATGCGGTCGCTATTTTTGCCGGCTGGGAAGAATGTGTAATTCCTGTGTAGTTGTGCCAGCAGTTTTGTTCCTGTCTGGTTCTGGAATAGCGGTCCCAATGGCGCCGATTGCACGATCAATATGCTGCCCATGGACGTGGGTGTAGCGCAGTACCATGGTCAATGTTTTATGGCCGCTGATTTTCTGGATAGTTGGAAGATCAACACCAGCTTGAACCAAACGGGTTATGGCAGTGTGGCGCATGACGTGCGGCGTCACGACATTGGGATCGAGCCCGGCAGTGATGACGGCACGCCGGAAGGGCTTATCCATACGGTATCTGTGGCCCGTGAGACTCGCATTGGGTCGGGGCGAAGGAAATATCCAGCCGTCTCTATCATCGCGCATTTTGCGCTCGCGCTTCAAGATGGCGACTAATTCTGGTGTCAATGGCTGCTCCCGCTGTCCAGCCTTTGCCTTAGGCAGGAAAAGCCGCTTGTGCTCAAAATCAATCTGATCGAACCGTGCCCGCAACATTTCGCTGTGGCGCATGGCAGTATTGAAACCAAATGCCACAAACAGCCAACAATCAGGCTCTTCGTCCGCCACGGCAGCGTTGATGAGCGCGTCAACCTGTTCATCGGACAGTGCTATAATCCGGCCTTCTGACTCTTCAAGTTTGGAAACCTTGCATGGCTTTGATTGGACCCACTTCCACTCTACCGCCTTGCTGAAAAGGTGAGACAGAGTGGCGAGCTCCCGGTTTACTGTTCCGTGGCTGGCGCCGGCATCGTGTCGGCGCTTCTTGTATCGATCAACTGTGAATGTGGTGATGGCATCTAGGCGCTGATCACCGAAGAAGGGCTTCAGGTATAGCTTCAGTTGCCGCTTCTTGGCAGCGAGGTTCTTGCCATCAGTGTCTTCCAGGCGTTCGATATAGTCCTCGGCTGCATGACGGAAGGCCAGATGGGTCTTGCGGCCTTTGGGCAATGACAGGCGCCCTTCTTTGGCGTCGGCCCGAGTGCTGCTGATGAAGCCCTCGGCCTGCGTCCGCGTCGTGTCATCGCTCGCCAAGCCGACAACGCGATGAATGCGCTGCCCATCGACCATGAAGGCGACGGTATATCGGACATCGCCGTCTGATAGCTTTTCGGCTGTGATCCCGCCCTCGGTGATCTTCTGGCCGGGCGCCAGGGCGCGGATCGCGGGGCGGGTGAGTTTTTGAAAACTGCGGGCCATGATTCAATCCTTTTTGCGCCCGATTAATGGCGCAATGATTGGAGCGGTATCGTAGGCAAGTTGAAGTCCGTCACCTCGAACGAGAGCCTCTTGTGGCTTCCCTCGTCTGATCGTTATCTTAAGCTGCTCCAGGTGACTTAGGGCTACAATTGCACCAATCCTATTCCGAGTGCCTCTCATTTCGGCCGCCATTTCCGGCGGCAATTTTGCCTGCGATTCCGTATCAAACATGCGGTCAACAGGCCGAGGATTGTCGTCATCAGTCTCGGTCGGACGTAAGGCGTCCATGAATGTATTTATACCTAAACGAACTTGATCAAATGTGTATTGATCCTCGGCCCAAGTACCGCCGGTCCATGTTTCGACATCCTTGATTGTATCTCCGAAGAGACGGACCAGGGCGTGAGTGTGAGCACCGCCGAATGCCCTATCTTCACGATCACGCCGTGCTTTATCGGTTAGGAATGTTCTTTCAAGTTGGAACTCAATCTCTTCACTCAAAGAACGGCCCATCGTTGCCGCCTGTTCCTCCAACTGCTTCTTCAGGCCGTCTCTCAGTCGCAGCGTCACGTTATTGCGCTTGCGTTTTTCCGGGCTGAGCGGCGGACGACCACGGCGTGTTCCTTTTGGCTTCGTTGCCATCTAGTTCCCCAATTGTCTATTTAGCGCCCTTATAATCCCGTGCGATTAATCGCTTGTCAAGAGTTTCCGAATCGACTATTTATTGTCCTTATTTTCACGTGCATGAAATATTTGCCGATAACCCCGAAGCGCAAAGGGAGAACTCAGGTGTCAAGCGAGAATTCACCGGCGAGGGAAGCGATCGAGAGGGTGCGCGTCAGGGTGTTGCCTGACGGCCGCATGGATCGAAACAACGCCGCAAAATATGTCGGACGAACTTCGAAGACGTTGGCAATGTGGCAGTTCGAAGGCCGGGGACCCAAGAGTGTCCTCGTCGGAGGGCGGCGGTATTATTATCAAAAAATTTTGGATGCCTTCATTCGCGGTGAGGATGCAGCTTGATGAAAGACGCCCACCGCACTGGATCCGCTTACCCGGGCCCTGTCGAAAATTGAAGCCGATATCCGAACGACACTTGCCGATGGTTGCACCCGTGTTGAAGCTGGAAGCCAGTGCCGGGGGAAAACCAGGGCCGGTGTTACAGAATAGGTGGACGGAAGTTTGTCATGAACCGCATTGACCCGGCGCGTTTGGAAGCGGTTCGCGCAGGTATCGCGGAAATCGCCACGGAGATTCTGGGTAGACCGACCTCCCAGAACGGTAGTGGATTGCGATATCGCCGGCGTGGCTCATTGGCCATTGATACTGAAAAATGTCTTTTTTTTGATCACGAGGCCGGCGAAGGTGGCGATGCCATCAATCTGATACGGCGGGAATACAATATTGGCTTTCTGGCCGCCGTCGTCGTCGGCGAGGAATTGCTGGGCCTAGACGGCAATATCCATGGGCCAGCCTACCAAAAGCCAAAGCGACGGCCCATTGCCACCAAAGCCGCAATGCCGAAGCCGAAGGGCATAAATGCGGAGGCACTCAACGCTTGGAATTCGGCGCTGCCGTTAGGAGGCTCTGTTGCCGTCGCTTACTTCGAGGAAATCCGCCATTGCGGTATTCCCGGCCACCACTGCTGCCGGTTCATACCGTCTCTCCGACACCACAAATCCGGGCGCAACTTTCCTTGTATTGTTTCTTTGCTGACGGACGCGGTGAACGGAGGCTCGTTGAGCCTACACATGACTTTCCTGGCCCATGACGGTCGGGGCAAGGCGCCAGTTGAACGACCCCGGCTCTTTTGGTACGGCCCGCCTATTGGCGGCGGCGTGTCGCGATTGTCACCGGACGATCAGGTCGAAACCGGGCTGGTAATCTCCGAGGGGTTGGAGGACGGGCAATCGCTTCTGGATTATGGATTGGCTCCCGTGTGGGCCTGTATGAGTGCCGGGCTAATGGCAAAGCTCCCGGTCCTGGCCGGCATTGAGGCCTTGACCATATGCGCCGATGCCGATGCCAATGATGCGGGGCGGCGGGCCGCGACAGAGTGCAAGGATCGTTGGACGGCGGCGGGTCGCGAAGTGACCATTACCTACCCACGTGGCATCGCGAAGGATTTCAACGAAGTGGCGGTGGCGAGGGCCGGGTCATGAACGATCCCGGCAATCCGCTTGGCGGAGTTTCCACGGTCTATTCAGGGCGTGGGCCATCGGGTGGGAACGGCGCCAATGGCCCTGAAGGCAACCAGCAGCGGGTATTCACCGAGCCACATCCAATTGGGTATGAAAATACCTTCGCAATTACGCCACCAGCGCCAAAGGTTCTGATACCGGGCATCTTGCCCTGCGAGGTTTTTGGTCTCGTCGGACCCGGCGGAACGGCCAAGACGACCTTCGCGCTCTGGCTCATGATCAACATCATCTTGGACAGGGTGATCTTTGAACGGAGGGTAAACGGACCAGGGCCATGCCTTCTAATTTCAGCGGAAGACAATGCTGGACTAATTAGATATCGCGTGAACCGTCTGTGCGACGCCATGGGCTTGAGCGAAGCACAAAACCGGAAAGTGGCGGCGGAATTATATATTGAAGACATCACCGGTAAAATTGTGAAATTCGTCGAAGTTAAAAGTGATGGAAATTTAGGTTTCAGCAACCTGCCCGACGAGATTGTTGCAACTTACAGTGATGTTGGTATCCGTTTGACAGTGTGCGATCCGGCGACCTTTTTCGGAGCCGGCGAGCGTTTCGTCAATGATAACGAGTCAACCTTGATGCAGGCCGGGCGTAGAATTCAACAAGGTCTTGGTAGTGGCGCCTTTGGTTATATCCACCACACAGGACAGGCGGCGGCCCGCGAAGGTATCACCGACCAGTACGCGGGCCGGGGCGGTACCGCCTTCGCGGATAATTCGCGCGGCATGTTGGTCATGCAATTCCATAAGCAAGGGGACAAATTTTATATGCCACGAGCTATCTCCACGGCGGATGTTGCGGACGGACGAGTCATGCGACTGCATATTGCCAAGTTTTCCGTGGGGCCTCGCGAAAGCGAGCCACTGTGGGTGACGCGCGGGAAGGAAAATCCATGGTCGTTCAACGGCTACGAGGCGCCGCCCATGGACGCTGAAGAGAAGGCCGAACGGGCCCTAGCAAACAGCGCCGCTGAGGATGTTGCTGCCGTGGAGGCAGTGGTGGCGCATGTAAAATCGGAGCGAGCTAGCGATCGATTTCCAACTAGGTCGACAGTGAAGAATAGCAAGTTTGTAGATAGAAACGGCAGGCAGGTGCCCAATGCCGGGAAACCCAGATTGATTGACATTGCCCTGCAGCAGAATCAGTTGGTCGAGTTGAATATACCCAAGCAATACAGGAGGGGGCAAAGGAAAGAATATCTGGACGTCGGCCCTGAAATAACCCCGCCAACTGATGACTGAATGGTGACCGAATGGTGACCGAATAAGCCAAATTGCTAGTCAAATTGGAGGTCATCTCAGGCTTTTACAACCCGGTCATTCTATTCGTTCGCCCTATAAGGAAATAGAGATTGACCGAATAACAGATGGGGGCTCTTGCCCCCCCATCATTCGGTTTTCGGTTGTGCATTGACCGGATAGCGACCGAATAGTGGCCGAATTGACCGAATAGGAATTGCGGAAGCATCTTGCGGCCATTCTGTGTTGCGGAACTGGAAACATAGTTGCGGTTTGCAAATGGTGAGGCTCATATTCACCGTTGGCACCATGCCGGGCCAGTTGGAATCCATGTACACGCCGAGGATAGTGTGGAAACGACTTCGATGACAAACCCGTCCCCTGCCGCAATTCGAATGCGCCGCCTCCGGGAGCGCCGGCGTAACAACTGGACAAGAGTCGTCGGTGTCGAAGTCAGCGTAATAGACTCGATTGCGCTTCGAGAGGCTGGCTTCCTCCGAAAAGGCGAGTCGGCCATGGACGATTTGCCATTGGCGCTGAAACGATTG
>JAQBYC010000051.1 GCA_027623205.1 Pseudomonadota bacterium
GGCCGCAGGCGCCGTGAAATTCCACCAACACAAGGGGTCGTGAACCAATGAGTGGCGAAGAATTTGATCCTGCAAAACACCGGTTCACGGAGACCAGATACTTCGACGACCTTGAAGTTGGCGAGCAATTCTATATTAACTCGCGCACCGTGACGGATGCCCAGTTCAGCGCCTTTCAGGCGGCCTCGGGGGACAATCATCCAATCCATTATGATGTGGAATATTGCAAGGTTCTGGGCCATCCGGGTTTACTTGCGCATGGCTTTCAGGTGCTCATACAAAGTGCTGCGGGGGCGGGTGTGTTCCCGCATGTGTTGGGCGAGGCACTGATCGGCTTCATCGAACAATCCAGCCGCTTCCTGAAGCCGGTCTATTCCGGCGATACTTTGTATCCGATGCTGACCATTCTGGAGTTGAAGCCTCAGCGCAGCACCGGCGTGGTTGTTATTGGGTCCACCATTCACAATCAAAAGCGTGAATTAGTCATGGAAGGCGAACAGCGTTATTTGGTGCGTAGACGCATTCTGGAAGACTAGCGGCGGTCGGCATGGGTAAATATCGGGCGGTCTTTCTGGTCAACGGCATAATGCTGTTGATCCTGGGTGTCGCAATGCTGGTGCCGGCGCTTCTGGATGCGCGGGTCGGCCACCCGGATTGGCAGGTTTTTCTGGCGGCGGCATTTCTGACCCTCTTCGTTGGTGCGGGTATAACCATCACCTGTTGGGGTAGTGGCGGGGATCTGTATCTGCGACAGACCTTTGTTCTGACCACCACGGTCTGGATCGTGACACCAGCATTTGCGGCGCTGCCCTTTGCGTTTTCCGATCTCGATCTCAGCTATACGGACGCTTTTTTCGAAGCCATGTCCGGTATCACAACCACCGGTTCCACGGTCATTTCGGGATTGGAGGAAGCGCCGCCGGGTATCTTGATCTGGCGGGCGTTGCTGCAATGGATGGGTGGCATCGGCATTATCGTGACGGCGATCGCCATTTTGCCGTTGTTGCAAGTTGGCGGCATGCAGCTGTTCCGCATGGAAACATCGGATGCATCGGAAAAGGTACTGCCTCGCACGGCGCAGATCGCGGGAACCATCAGCGTCATTTATCTATCGCTTTCCTTGCTCTGCGCGCTGGTCTACTGGGCCGCCGGGATGCCGCCTTTCGATGCCGCCGCCCACGCCATGGCGACCATCGCAACCGGCGGTTTTTCCACTTCAGATGGGTCCATCGGGATCTATGACAGCGCGCTAATCGAATACACGGCGACGGCCTTCATGATCAGCGGCAGTCTACCTTTCCTGTTGTATTTCCAGGTGCTTCGCGGCCGGCCTCTGGCGCTTTGGCGCGACAGCCAGGTGCGTTGGTTTTTTGCTATTTTGTTCACTGCCATTGCCGGCATGACCCTGTGGCAGGTTGGCGGCAATGGGCTGGCCTTCGACGAGGCCCTGCGTTTTACCGCCTTCAATGTAACGTCGATTTTGACGGGCACCGGTTTTATCAGCGACGACTATAGCCAGTGGGGCAGTTTCGCAGTGGTGACGTTCTTCTTCGTCACGTTCATTGGCGGCTGTGCCGGTTCCGCCTCGTGCGGCATCAAGATATTTCGTTTTCAAGTGCTCTATGCCGCAGCCCGCACCCAGATGGGCCGTTTATTGCAGCCCCACGGTGTCTTCGTTGCCAACTTCAATCGCCGACCCATACCTGAATCGGTGATGGACTCGGTCATGAGCTTCTTTTTTCTGTTTGCCCTTAGTTTTGCCTTTCTGGCGGTGGCGCTCAGCCTGATGGGTCTGGACTTCCTGACCGCCGTGTCCGGCGCCGGCGCCGCAATCGCCAATGTTGGGCCGGGTCTGGGCGAAATCATCGGGCCGTCGGGCACCTTTGCCCCGCTGCCCGACGCGGCAAAATGGCTGTTGGCGGCGGGCATGCTGCTGGGGCGTTTGGAGCTCTTTACGGTAATGGTGTTGTTTACCCCCACCTTCTGGCGCGGCTGATCCCTATTCAATGAACCAATCGAAAACTTGCGCTGGCGGCCATAAGGTCAGGGGACGAGAGCTCATTACCAGCGCAATGACCCGCGCGTCCAAACGGCCAGCGCCAATTGGCTGGGCGACGCGATCATTGGCATTCAGGCGTTCGCCTACTTGGGCCTGCACCTCGCTTGGACGGCGCGCGCACCCATTCCACTTTGCCGGCCATCAAGGCCCGCAGCTCAATCTCGCAACCCGCAACGACTTCTCCTTACGGGTAAAAATTCGGTTGAATACCGGTCAAGGTCACCTGGTGTGCGTTCACCAACCAAGCCTGTCTGGGTTTGTTCAGGGTCTCAACAGCGGGCTTGGTGCGCACCAGATCGGCGGCGCCCACCACGGCAGCCAGAACCACCATGGCCCGCTCTGCCGCTTTTCGAACTTGCCAGGACCAGGCGGGCACCTACGCAGCCCCGCGCTTTCGATCAAGCGTTCGGAACCTGGGATAGCCATTGGTGGACCGCCGCAGGGTCGATCGCTATCTTAGGTGGATTGTTGCAATGGGGAAAAATGCATGATCGCTCAACTGTTCACGCCACGCGAAATGATCGACCGATTGGTGGCGTTCGATACAACAAGCCGGGAATCGAACCTGGAACTGATCCATTTCGTACGTGACTATCTGGCCGGTCATGGCGTTGCCTCGACACTGATCCATGATGAAAGTGGCGCCAAGGCCAATCTTTTTGCCACGGTCGGCCCCCTCGTCGATGGCGGCGTCGTGCTATCAGGCCATACGGATGTGGTTCCGGTAGATGGACAGGATTGGTCCAGCGATCCTTTCCAGGTGGACGAGCGGGACGGCCGGCTGTATGGCCGCGGCACGGCGGATATGAAAAGCTTCTCCGCCATTGCCCTCGCCCTGGTGCCAGCTATGCTGGAGCGGGACCTGTCGTTACCCATTCATTTTGCCCTTTCATATGACGAGGAGGTCGGCTGTTTGGGAGCCCCGGATCTGTCCCGCCATATCCAGGGTCTGCCGTGCCGTCCACAGGCATTGATCGTAGGTGAGCCAACTGAAATGAAGGTCGTCAACGCCCACAAGGGCTGTTGTGCCATCAGAACCGTGGTAACCGGTTTGGAGGGACATTCCTCGGAGACGCACAAGGGCGTCAATTCCATATTTGCCGCCATGGAGTTGATCCGGTACTTGGCCGATCGGGCGGAAGCATTCAAGACGTCCAAAGTTGATCCACGCTTCGACCCGCCCTACACCACCGTACAGGTCGGAACCATCACGGGCGGCACCGCCGGCAATATTATCCCGAAGGAAACTACATTCTGGTGGGAATATAGGACCCTGCCAGACGTCGATGGTTCGGCGCTAGTTGCCGATTTTAGGGCTTTTGCGACCAATAAGGTACTGCCGAAAATGCGCGCGGTTCATCCCGGCGCCGATATTCGTATCGATGTGCGGGGCGAGGTCATTCCGTTGTTGCCGGAAGACGGTTCGCCGGCGGAAACCCTGGTGCTGGCATTGACGGGCAGCAATCAGACCTATGCCGTTTCCTATGGCACCGAAGCGGGCATTTTCCAAAAAGGGGGCGTAGCCTCGGTGATTTGCGGGCCGGGTTGCATTTCCGTCGCGCATCGACCGGACGAATATGTTGAGATTTCGCAGATTGAGGCCTGCTCGGCGTTCATGCGCCGGTTGATTGACCGCCTGGCCTGAAAGCTTGGTATTACGGCGCGGGTCGAAACGGGGCTAGATGGCGATCAATGTTTGCCGACATGACCCGGTCGAAATCCTTGGCAGTGGCCTCGATAAAACGATACAGCGCATCGTCACGTTCATTGATACTGGCTGCTTCCGGTATAGTGCGGTGCCGGGTCGCCGTGGCGGTTGCGAACCCTTTACCCAAACCCCCGGCAGTCTCAATTTCCAGCTTCGCTTCCAGACGAGCGTCGTAGCGGGCCGCTTGTTCCAGAGTAAACATGGCTTTCAAGCCCTCTTTCTTGCGCAACCTCTCGGCCTTGACGGATGCGTCAACAATGATGAATTTCGCCTGGCCGCTTGTTCCCGTCGCGCGCAGACGATCCGTGGCCCAGTTCCGCATTGCCTGGGCTGGCGCCAACGGCATTGCGTGCTCTACATTCGGGGCCTGCAATGGCGAACGATATTGTTCGACAATCTCAATGCGGGCGACGTCCAACTGTATTGTCGGCAAATGGCTAAACCGCAAGTCGGGATAGGTGACCTTCTTCAGGGGACTTTCGCAGGCCGCTAAAAGATAGCCAAAGCATATGACCGCCAGGATTGGCGAAAAACGGTTGAGCTTCATATCTGGACGCCCCTTGTCGGACTAGCTGAATTGTTCAAGGAGAAAGGTATAGGAAGCATTGCAGAATTCACAGGTTACAATCAGTTGATCGTCCAGCGCCAGATCATACAGTTCGGTTTTCGGTAGCTGCTGCAAAATTCGTTCCGCCCGTTGCATGGAACAGCGGCAGCCGGGGCGTAGTTGGGTCGGTTCAAATATACGTACGCCGTCCTCGTGGAACAAGCGGTAGAGTAGATCGTCTCCGGCTAGGCATGGATCGATCAATTCGCTGGTCTGGGTGCTGGCCAGCAAAGTGACCACCCGACGCCAGTCATCTTCCGAAACTTCGCCCCGCTCAAACTCCACGCCTCGGGCCAGCAAACTAGGATCGCCCTCCGGCAAACGTTGCAGCATGATCGCCCCGCTACGCCAGGGTCCGTCATCCGTCTCCTTGCCGCTGGCCAGCACAATTGCCGTCTCGATCTGCTCCGACTCACGGAAATAGTTGTGAGCGCAGTCGGCCAGACTAAACCCTTCCAATGCGACGATGCCCTGATAGCGTTCAGTATCCGGTCCTTGATCCACCGTAAAGGCAATGTAACCGGCGCCCAAAAGGCGCGGAATGGACGCAATTGTGCCGGCATCCATATTTCGCACCGCCTCGGTGTCGAATTGGGCATAACCGCGCAAACTGCCAGGTGACTTAAGGTCAGCAAGCAATGTGGAAATGGGTCCGTCGCCCTTGGTTTGAAGGGTGAAGACCCCATCAAATTTAAGGGCACCCGCCAGGGCACAGGATAGCGCCAGGGCTTCGGCCAGCAAACCGGATACCAAATCGGGATAGCCATGGCGATCGAGGATTTCGTCCACCGTCGGGCCCAACCGCACCAGCCTGCCGCGAACGCCCATGCGTTCAATTTGGAAGGGTCTGATCAGATCGTCCGCCGCAGAGGTCAATGATTTAACCCAGACACCATGTCAGAATGCCTTTTTGCGCATGCAGGCGGTTTTCCGCTTCGTCCCAAACCAGCGAACGCGGCCCATCTATCACCGATGCCGTTACTTCCTCGCCACGATGGGCTGGAAGACAATGCATGAATACGGCATCGGGTTTTGCCCTGGCCATCAGCTGCTCGTTCACCTGGTAAGGCGCCAGCATATTATGCCGGCCGGACTTCTGGTCGTCATGCATGGAGACCCAGGCATCCGAGACAATGCAATCGGCACCGCTCACCGCCTCCTCGGTGGATTCGGTAACGGTGATTGAAGCGCCCTGGTTCCTGGCCCAGTTCACCGCGCTTTCTGATGGGCTCAGGGCTTCCGGGCAGGCTAGTCGTAATTCGTAGCCGAAGCGGGCGGCGCCATGGATCCATGATGTGGCAACGTTGTTGCCATCTCCTGACCAGGCGACGATTTGCGTCCTGGCCGAACCGCGATGTTCTTCAAGCGTCATCACGTCGGCCATCAGTTGGCAGGGGTGACTGCTGTCGGTCAAGCCATTGATCACCGGCACCGTGGCATGCGCCACCAATTCGTCCAACATCCCGTGCGACTTGGTGCGCAACATGATGGCATCGACGTAACGTGACAGAACCCGGGCGGTATCGGCCATGGTCTCGCCACGATCCAATTGTAGGTCATCGGAATTCAAAACGATGGTTTCACCGCCCAGTTGACGCATGCCGACATCGAATGACACGCGCGTTCGGGTCGATGGTTGAATGAAAACCATCGCCAAAACTTTGCCGGCCAGTGGTTGGTCGTCATCGGTTTTGCCTTGTCCCCGGCCTGCGCGAGCTGCTTTGCGCGCCTTGGCGCCGTCCAGAATACCGCGCAGGGTGGTGTCATCAATCTGGTCAATGTCCAGAAAATGGCGCGGCTCGGTCATTGCCCCAATTCCCGGCAGACGTCCTCCAATGCCCTGATGGCCTCCTCGACATGGCTTTCCTCTATGTTCAACGGGGGCAACATACGCATGACATTGTCGCCGGCCGGAGGCACCAAAACGCCATGGCTCCGCATGGCGGTCACCATGTCCATGTTGGGGACCCGGCATTTGATCCCTAACAATAGGCCTTTGCCGCGCACATCCTCGATCACCGAGTCGTTGCGCCGGCACAGGTCTTCCAGACGTGAACGCAGCAAATCGCCGATCCGCTCGACTTCCGCCATGAAGCCATCGCCCAGGATAACGTCCAGCACTGCATTACCCGCAGCCATGGCCAGCGGATTGCCGCCATAGGTGGAACCATGAGTGCCGGCAACCATGCCCTTGGCCGCTTCGGACGTGGCCATGCAAGCGCCCACCGGAAAGCCGCCGCCAATGCCCTTGCCCAGCGTGACAACGTCAGGCGTTACGCCGGACCATTCATGGGCCAGCAGGCGACCGGTCCGGCCCATGCCTGTCTGTACCTCATCAATGATCAATAACAAGCCGTTATCGTCACAAACCTGGCGCAATTGCCGCATCACGGCATCTTTGATCATCATCACGCCACCCTCGGCCTGGATCGGCTCTATCATGATAGCGGCCGTATGCGGACCTATGGCAGCCTGCAACGCATCCATATCACCTACCGCGACATGATCGAAACCATCCACCTTCGGGCCAAAGCCATCAAGGACCTTTGCCCCACCGGTGGCGGCTATAGTTGCCAGGGTTCTACCGTGGAAACAGTTATCGAAGGTGATAACGCGAAAGCGTTCCGGATTGCCGTTGGTGTGATGATAGCGCCTCGCCAACTTGATCGCACATTCGTTCGCCTCGGCCCCGGAATTGCAGAAAAAGACCGTATCGGCAAAGCTGTTGGCGACCAACCGATCCGCCAAGCGCTCCTGGCCCTGGATGCGATACAGGTTTGATGTATGCATCAAGGTAGCGGCCTGTCGCTGGATTTCCGCTACCAAGTGGGGATGGCCGTGGCCAAGACACAACACTGCCAAGCCGGTGGCAAAATCCAAATACTTACGCCCGTCGGTGTCGTATAAATAGGCACCTTCACCACGTTCGAATGCGATATCAACTCTGCCATAGGTTGGCATGACCGATGCGGTCATCGCGGCACCCTCCTGCATCAAATGGGCAGCGGTACGTAGCTGCCGGGGAAAGGGGCCGGATTATCTATGCAAACGCGCGGCTGTCAATGCGCCATTACCGACTAACCGAGTTCGGACGTCTCGAAGTCAGGTGGAATCCCGAAATGGGCCCATCGTTGGCGCCCACCTTCGATGTCCAAATAATGCAGAAGGGCGGAAACAGGGCGTCTGTCGAAGGCCGTGCCGGCGCCCGACACAAGGGCTTTTGACGCTTCATCAAATGACATGCCCTGCCGGTAGGCTCGGGCGCTGACCATGCCAACAAAGGCGTTGGCCACGGCGACCACTCGTGCGGTGGGTAGAATGCCCTCCTCAGCCAGGTTGTCGGGCTGGCCGCTGCCATCCCAATGTTCCTGGATCTGCCGAATGGTATCGGCAACCGGGCCGTCGAAATCCACTCCTTTGACCAGCTCCGCGCTGGTAAAGACGGAATCGCGCACCATAGCCAATTCGCTATCAGACAGTTTGCCGGTCTTGGTCAAAATCGATTTCGGTACTGTTACCTTGCCCAAATTCATCAGGGCGCCGGCGATATCACAGGTCTCCACGGCGGCATCGCTCATGTGCATGCCTTGGGCAATGGCGCTAGCGACCTCGGCAACCCGCGCGGAGTGATGGGCGGAGAATGGATCGCGTTGGTCAACCACGGCAACACAGGTTTGCACCAGTTCACGCAGGATTCGGGCCCGCCGCTCCCGCTCGTCGACCAAATCGGTCATATCCTCCAAAATCATCAGGACGCCGGAAATATCTCCACCCTCGGTGCGTAGGGGAATGTGGTCCGATTTGACCACGCGGCGCCCGGTCCTGCGGTTTTCCGTCCGCCATTCAGTCAAGGGTTGGCCTTTTTCAACGACGTTCCCATTGGCTCGGTGCAATGCTTCGGCTCTGTCCGCACCCATGACGCTGACCAGGGATTTGCCAATGAGTTCTTTCGCAACAATGCCGGTTTCTTCGCTGGTTTTAGAGTTGGCGAAGATTACTTCGCCATTACGGTCAACCGCGGCAATGGCGGTGGGTTGGCTGTCGGTGACAACACGCAGGAAGTCGCTCACCGATTGAAGCTGCGCATTGGATTGCCGCAATCCTTCGGACGCCGCAGCGACGCGCACAGACGAGCCATGGCGCCAAACAGCAAAAATGGTCGCCGTCACCACGGCGATCACCAGCCATAGGCCGACCAAAAGGGTCAACTGACGGCGGTCGGACATGGCCAGGGCATCGACCCGGTCGACGCTTCGTATCAAGGCCCAGGGAAGGCCCTGGATACCGCGGCTGGTGGCCAGAACTTCGGTTCCCTGATAATTGGCAAAAATACCGAAGCCGCCAATCCGGCTGAGCAACTCAGCAGCGGCCAGACGGTTGGTGTCGAGGGCCATGGTCCGCTGCAATGGCGGCGTGCCATCCCGCAAAGGCGAAAGGTACTCCACCGTGTCGCCCTTTTTCCGTACCAGATAGGACTGGCCGCTTTTCAACGCCTCGCCCGGTTGCGCCAGGCGGTCAAACAAATCGGCGCCAACCAATCGTATGCCCAGGATGGCGCCAACCTGATCTGCCGGGCGGTTTTCCCCCTGGACCGCAAAGATGGGTTGCAGGAATGCCATCGTGGCTTGGCCGGTGGGACCGAGATAGAGATCAAGCAGGCCCCGCGTACCCAACGGGGTCCCGCGCACGAATTCCTTGAAACGATCGTCCAATGCCGGTGTACCAGGGGTGGTGACGAGTATTTCGCCTTTTTGGTCCAGCAATGCCAGACCAGCTACCCCGACCCGTTTTACGTTGGCCTGCACATCAGCGCCTTGCATGGGTGCGCTGAAACCGGACTGGTCAGCGGTAACGATCAACAAATTGGCGAGATACTCGGCCTGTGCGGACTGATCAGTGACGGCATCTGATTGCCCTTTCGAGAGGGAAAACTCCGTTAAATAGAGCTGCAATGACAGATTGTCCGCCAAACCGGACAGGGTCTCGAATTGTCGATCCCGCCATTCGCGGACGGCTTGGGCTCGACTGGCGGCAACGATACCAAGGCGAACCTGCCATTGTTGTAGATCGCGTTCGCCTTCTGCCTTGACGAACTGGTGGACGGCGACCATGCCCAACACGGCACACAGCAATAATCCGGCGCCGACGATGGCCACATTACGGTTCATTTTTGCCACTGGTTCGTTTCTATCGATGTTGATGCTGCTCATCCGAAACTGCCCTCCAGTCCATTCCCAGCGCGATAGCACCTGAAAAAAGTAAAATTTTCGGTATACATCGCGGCGATTATCTATTCTTAAAGCGCATTCGGCCATGATTACGCTACAGTAAACGCTCTCCCACTCTCATTGACTTTTGCCAGGAAAGTAAAGCGATGCAAATTCCGCTGTTTGCAATCGCCTCAGCGCTGGCTATTCACACACTTTGGGGTGGCAACCCAGTTGCCGTAAAGCTTGGGTTGGAAGCTTTCCCGCCATTGTGGAGCGCTTTTTTGCGCTTTGCCATTGCGGTATTATGCATCGTCACCTGGGCTCGGCTCAAAAGTATTCGAATATGGCCGGAAGTTGGAGAATGGCCGGGTCTTTTCGTGCTGGCGTTTCTGTTCACGATACAGATCGTCATGATGAATACTGGCATCAATTTGACCAATGGCGCGTCCGCCGCCGTCATGACCGCGGCCCACCCTTTGTTCGCCGGCCTGTTTGCGCATTTTATGATTGCCGGGGATCGCCTGACCATTCGCAAGGTGGTCGGGTTGCTGATTTCGTTCTGCGGCGTCGGGGTGGTGTTGACGGGGGGCCAAATTCCGCATGAACTGTCCCGCGCGGACATCGGCGATCTACTCGTCCTGGCCAGCGCGGTATTGCTGGGTGGGCGGATGATCTGGACCGCGCGGCTGGTCAGCAACATCGAGGCGACACGGGTAGTGCTTTGGCAGATGCTGCTTTCGCTCGGCGTGTTCGGGACGGGTGCAGCGCTAGGGGAGGAAATTAACTGGGATGCTGTTGGCTGGGCGCCGATCACTGCCTTGGCCTATCAGGGTATTGTCATCGCTGGCCTTGGCTTCATGGTCAACGCCTGGCTCGTCAAGCATTACAGCCCAACGGTGATGGTCGGTTTCGGCTTTATCTCGCCGCTGTCCGGCGTGGTGCTGAGCGCCTTTTTGTTGGGCGATGTTTTGACCTGGGATCTGGCGGCCGGCACGGCTGCTATCGGCGTTGGCATGGTGATGCTGGCGCGGCAGGCCCGGCGGCGGCCAGAAGGCTAGCGCTTGGTGGCGCGTCGCGGCATAATTCAGGTAGGGAGTAATCAAATATGAACGTAAAGCCGGAAATTCGCTTCAGCGCCTGTCCACACGACTGCCCGTCCACCTGCGCGCTTGAGGTGGAGAAATTGGATGACCATACCATTGGCCGTGTCCGCGGTGCCAAGGACAATGACTATACCGCCGGGGTCATTTGCGGCAAGGTCGCGCGGTACGCCGAACGCATCCATCATCCCGACCGATTGACCCAGCCTCTGCGGCGGAAGGGGGCCAAAGGGTCAGGTGATTTTGCCCCTATCTCCTGGGATGACGCCCTGGATGAGGTTGCCGAAGCGCTACTTCGGGCCGAGCAAAAACATGGATCGGAAACGGTGTGGCCTTATTTTTACGCCGGCACCATGGGACTTGTAATGCGGGATGGAATTCACCGCCTTCGCCACGCCAAGAAATATTCCGGCATGCATGCAACCATTTGCGTCACCTCGGCCTGGAATGGCTTCATCGCAGGCACGGGACGCCTGGCCGGCGCGGATCCACGGGAAATGGCCCAGGCTGATTGCCTGGTGATTTGGGGTACCAATCCGGTGAATACCCAGGTCAATGTGATGACCCACGCCAGTAGCGCCCGCAAAAGGCGCGGCGCCAAAATCGTCCATATTGATACCTACCGCAATGGCACGGCGGCGCAGGCCGATCTATTCCTCTGCGTGCGTCCTGGTACAGATGGGGCGTTGGCCTGCGCGGTGATGCATATCTTGTTTCGCGACGGCCTGGCCAACCGCGACTATCTGGAAAAATATACCGACTGTCCGGCAGAGCTGGAGGCGCATTTGCGCGACAAGACGCCGGAATGGGCGGAAGCCATCAGTGGCGTCCCGGTCGCCGACATCGAGGCCTTTGCAAAATTGGTTGGCGAGACACCAAAGACCTTTTTTCGCTTGGGCTACGGCTTCTCTCGGCAACGCAACGGCGTCGTCAATATGCATGCGGCGTCTTGTATTGCGGCCGTCACCGGGGCCTGGCTGGAGACGGGCGGCGGCGCTTTTCACAACAACGGGGCTATCTATCATTGGGACAAAAGCATGATCGAGGGGCTTGATGTCTTGGACCCGTCCATCCGGGTCCTGGATCAATCACGGATCGGTCCGGTGCTGACCGGTGATCGCCGTGACCTGGCCGACGGCCCCCCCGTGACGGCATTGTTCATTCAGAACACCAATCCCATGCGCGTGGCGCCGGATCACAATCTGGTTCGTCAGGGCTTTGACAGGGACGATCTGTATATCTGCGTGCACGAACAATTCATGACGGAAACCGCCCGTGCCGCGGATATTGTTTTGCCGGCGACCATGTTTCTGGAACATGACGATGTGTATCAGGGCGGCGGTCATCAATACATCACCCTGGGTCCCAAGGTCGTCGAGGCGCCGGGCGAATGCCGCTCCAATCATCAGGTGATCAATGCATTGGCCAAGCGCCTGGGGGCGGAGCATGCTGGATTTGAGATGACAGCCTGGGAATTGATTGATTGGACCTTGCGGGCATCGGGCTGGGGCGATGCAGAAAACTTGCGGGAACAGCGTTGGATCGATTGCCAGCCTGATTTCGCCACGGCGCATTACATCGATGGCTTTGCGCATGCCGACGGTAAATTCCGTTTTGCGCCCAAATGGCACGAGGTACTGCCGCATGGTTTCGGTCCCGATGGATCAGCTGGGCAGATGCCGGCCTTGCCCGATCATTGGCCGGTCATCGAGGAAGCGACCGAGTCCATGCCATTTCGTCTGGTGACCGCCCCCGCCCGCAGTTACCTGAACTCTTCCTTCACCGAAACGCCGACATCGATCGCGCGGGAGGGAAAGCCGACGGTCATGCTCCACCCCGACGATGCTGCGGCGCTGGGTGTTGGCAACGATGATATTGTCCGACTAGGCAATGATCGCGGCGAGTTGCCCATAGCCGTGGAGGTGTTCGATGGCCTGCAGCGAGGCGTGGTGGTGGTCGAGAGCATTTGGCCGAACGCCGCGTTCGCGGGTGGCCGCGGCATCAATGTCTTGACGGGTGCTGACCCGGTAGCGCCGGTTGGCGGGGCCGCATTCCACGACAACCGCATATGGATCAAACCAGTCTAACGACCCCTTAAACCGCGATTCGAACGAGGATGTCATGAGCCAGATCGAAACGATAACGGAAAACCATAACCCCTTTGCGGACGGCATCGCCTATGCTGACGGAGACTACATGCCCGTGGCCGAAGCGCGGATACCCATATCCGACTGGGGGTTTCTGCATTCGGATGTGACCTATGATGTGGTCGCCGTCTGGGGCGGCGGTTTCTTTCGCCTGGCTGATCATTTGGACCGCTTCTTTCGCGGCATCGGAAAACTGCATATGCAGGCGCCCTTTGAGCGGGATGAAATGGCCGCGATATTGGCGGAATGCGTATGCCGAACCGGTTTGCGGGAGGCATATGTAAGAGTCATTCTAACGCGGGGCACGCCGCCGCCCGGTAGCCGTGATCCCCGGGCATGTGAGAATCGATTCTACGCCGTGGCGATCCCTTATGTCTGGATTGCCTCACCTGAAAAACAAGAACAGGGACTGCATCTGACGGTCAGCAGCATACCGCGCATCGCCCCGGAATCCGTTGATCCGACCGTGAAAAATTTCCACTGGGGGGATATGGTTCAAGGCCTGTTTGAAGCCTTCGAGCGGGGCCGCGAAATGCCTGTGCTGACAGACGGCAAGGGTAATATTACGGAAGGTCCGGGTTTCAATCTGTTTGCCAGTAGCGGCGGCCGGCTGATCACGCCGGCCAACGGCGTGCTAATGGGCATCACGCGAATGACCGTGATCGAACTGGCGCAGTCCCTCAACGTCAGGGTCGACGTCGGCACTTTGACGGAGCATGAATTGCGTCATGCTGATGAAATTTTTCTCTCCAGTACCGCCGGCGGCGTGATGCCGGTGACCCGTCTGGACGACGCCCTTGTTGGCGATGGCAGCCCCGGCCCCCTGACCCAGCGCTTGCGCCAGATGTACTGGGACGCCCATGACGATGACAAGTACGTTACGCGGATCGACTATGGTTAACCGCCGCTAGACCATTTTCGAGGTTGACTTCCCCCCCCGCCCCCCCTCCCGAACACCCACAGTAGCTCTTGGGATCATGGTGGTCGGGAGGGGGAGCGGATGGCTCGGGCGACTCGATGAATATCGAAAATGGCCTAACGGTCCATCCAAGGCCAGCGCCATGGCTAACGCCATCGCCCGGCCGGAAAAGACCAGGAGGCAAAGTCCCAGTCCGGCCATTGCGGTGCCCGGAACCAGGATGTGCCGTTCCCCCCAGCGCTCCGACGCCAGGCTGGCGGGTAGTTGACCAACTGTCATGGCCCCGGAATAGGTCGAAGAAATGGCGCCAAACTGACTCGGGCTAAGGGCGAACTCCGCCTGCCAAGGGGCAGTAGCAGAATGACAAGGTCGGCAAACCCATCATGAATGAAATGTGTCGTGCAGGACGCACCAAGGACCCGCCGCCGCCGCCGGACGTCGGTCAATGCTACCACTTGGCGCCTGGCGGCCGCTCCATTGTGTCCAGAAATTGCAAAACATGAGCATGCAACGCCGGCCCCGCGCTGATCACCGATTCATGCCGCAGGTCCTGCTGATTATATTTGAAGTCCTGGCCATGGGCGTTGGTGTTGACGCCGCCGGCTTCCGCCAGGATCAATTCCGCGGCAGCGATATCCCAATCACTTTTTCCCGATAATGAGATGCAGGCGTCGTATCGGCCTTCGGCCACAAGGCACATTCGGTAAGCAATCGAGTTCACCATGTGAATTGTTACCTCGGCCGGTTTGTTGGCGGCGCCCATGTTCCTAAAAAAATGCCGGCCGGTCAAAAGACGCGCGCCTTCAAATCCGGTTGCCGCGCTGACACGAATGGGTTGGCCGTTCAGGCGGGCGCCGCCGCCCAGCACCGCATCGTAGAATTCTTCCGTGGCCGGATTGAAGACCGCGGCCGCCAACGGCCGGCCTTCGCGTACCAAGGCAGCGCAGATTGTGAATTCCGCGCGCTGTTGGATAAATGCACGGGTGCCATCGATCGGGTCCACGACCCAGACGTCTCTGCAATCAAGCCGTTTGGGATCGTCTTCGGTTTCCTCGGACAACCAACCGTATGTGGGCCGGTCCGCAAGCAGTTTTCTCCGCAACAGTTCATCCACCGCATGATCCGCCTCGGATACCGGATCGTCCGGACCTTTTTGCCAATGCTTTACGCCGTCATGAAAGTAACTGAGCGCTAGCGCACCGCCTTCGCGTACGGTTTCCAGCAACAAGGCGTAATCCTGCTCCAGTTGGCTCACGTTCCGGCTACCATTAGGCCATCGATGCGCAGGGTGGGCGCATTGCTGCCATGGCGGAACGTCAAATCGTCGGCCGGAGTCATGTTCAAGAACATATCCTTCAGGTTTCCGGCGATGGTTAATTCTGACACCGGGTGGGTCAGGACGCCGTTCTCAATCCAGAAACCAGAGGCGCCACGGCTGTAGTCGCCCGTCACGCCATTGACACCAAAACCAATAAGTTCGGAGACATATAGACCGGTGGCAACACCGGCCAGCAGATCATCCCGGCTGGTGGCGCCGGGCTGCATAAACAGATTTGTCGTGCCTGGCGACGGGGGCCCCGAGGTGCCTCGGCTGGCGTGGCCGGTGGTTGCTAGGCCCAATTGCCGGGCGGACGCCGAATCCATAATCCAGGTTGCCAGTTCACCGTTATCTACCAGCAACCATTCCCGGTTTGCCACGCCTTCACCGTCAAAAGGCTTTGACGCCAAGCCCCGCGGCCGATGTGGATTGTCGACAATGTAAATGCCGTCTGCGAATACCCGTTTGCCCAGACAGTCCTTTAAAAATGACGTGCCGCGCGCCACTGACACGCCGTTGATGGCGCCGGTGAAATGGCCAAGCATGGAGTGGGATACGCGGGGATCGAAAATCACCGGCAATTGCTGGCTTTCAACCTTGCGCGGTTTCAGGCGCCTAACGGCGCGTTCGCCCGCGGCGGTGCCGATGGCTGGGGCCTCCGCAAGATCGGCGGCATGGTGGGCCGAGGTGAAATCATAGTCCCGCTCCATCCCCGTGCCTTCGCCGGCGATCACGGATGCGAATAGCGAATGGGATGATGTGGCATAGCCACCCGAAAAGCCGTTGGATGTGGCCAAGGCAATGCGGTTGCTGCCCCAACTCGCGCCAGCGCTTTCGGAATTACTGACCCCCGCAACCGCCAGCGCCGCTGCTTCTGCCTCTGCTGCCATCTCATACAGGGTTTCTGGTGTAGGTTCCTCGTCGTCATAGAGATCCAGGTCGGGAATGTCCTTGCACAGGCGATCCGAATCCGCCAGACCGCAATAGGGGTCGTCGGGCATGGCGGCCGCCATGGCCAGGCCGCGTTGGATCAATTCTTTAAGGCTGTCGGGGGAGATATCGGTGGAGGAAACGATGGCTTGTCTCTGACCAAGAAAAATACGCAGGCCAAGGTCTTTGCTTTCCGATCTCTCCAAATCCTCGCGCGCGCCAAGTCGGTAGCTGACCGCGAGCGAGGCGGATTCAAACAGAACCGCATCGGCGGCCTCGGCCCCAGCCTGTTTCGCCTTGGCGACAAGGTCGGACAGCAGGTCCAGGTCATTGGCCATATCGGCCGGTAATTGGGTCATGCGGCATCCCCGCGGTTGGAATTTGCGATTGCGCTCTGTATAGGCTTTCTGCGTCGGCTTTGCGACTGCCGCACCCATAAAAAGGGGAATATTTGCGATAGTTGAAACCGCTTCCTGTGATTTTGTGCAAATGTTTCCCGGCGCTGGAGCCTAATTGGCGAAGATATATGTGGCCATCCTAAATCAGGGCGGCAATTTGGACGGCGGAATTGTAGGATGTCCGCTTGGAAAATGCGGCTTTGGGAGGACGCGATGGAATTGCGCATGGACGGGCGGGCGGTTTTGATCACCGGAGGAAGAGAAGGTTTGGGCCGGGGCTAATGCTGCCATTGCGGCGCGGCCATTGGAACTATTGAAGGCGCCCCGCGGCGGTGGCGCCCCGACGGCGGTGACGCGGGCGGCGGGCATGGCGCTGACCAAGGTTTTGGCGGGCGAAGGCGCACCTCACAACGTACTGGTCAACGCCTTGTGCACCGGTATAATTGAAAGCGGACAGTGGGTACGCCGGCGGGAGGCTCTTGCGCCTGAAATGCCCATGGTCGATTTCCTCTCCGGCATGGCAGCGGACCGCGGCGTTCCCTTGGTGCGCTTGGGAACGGCGGAGGAATTCGCTAACATGGCTTGCTTTCTGGCATCCGATGTCGCTTCCTACATCACAGGGACGGCGATCAATGTTGATGGCGGACTTTCGCGCGTGGTGTGAACAAAATCGGTGATCCATGGCAAGTCATTAGAAATCCGAAACGATACCCTTGCGCTCCCAGTCACCATAGCGGGTCGGCTCAAGGCCCTTTGGGCCGCTGATTTCCTTGGCCGGCTCCTGCTTCTCCGTATCCGATTCCGGTTCAATCTTGCCTTTGCCAGTTGGCTTTGAAGCGGGTGTCTTCGTTGTCATCCAATTTGTCTCCCACACGGACTGTATTGCCTTGGTTGCATATCGATTAAGCTGGAACCTACCAGTGTCTGGGAACAGGGGCCAAGCATCAATGGCGCTGGCTGATGGGATGCGTGTGCGATGAGTGATGTATCGAGTGACACGGGGCGTCGATCACGGGCCGCCGCGCTACGGCTTTTGGGCCAGATACTGGATCGGCGGCAAATGCTGGATCAGGCCTTGGCTGATGATTTGGAATCGGGCCGGCGGCTGGCCGGTCTGGCGCCGCGGGACCGCGCCTTTGCCCGTTTGCTTACGGTGACCGTGCTGCGAAGGCTTGGGCAGATCGACGACGCCATTTCCCGCTGTCTCGACAAGCCTTTAAACCGCGCCGCAAAACCGGCGCTCAACGCGCTGCGACTTGCCGCCGCCCAGGCCCTGTTTCTCGGCACTCCGGCGCATGCCGTGGTGGACGGGGCGGTCCGTCAGATGCGCCCCCGTCTCCGCCATCTAAGCGGATTGGTCAACGCGGTTTCCAGGCGTCTGACCCGTGACGCAGCGCCAATTTTGGCGGACCAGGATGAAGTACTATTGAATTGCCCCGATTGGCTCTGGCAAAGCTGGTCAGCGGCATATGGCGTCGACGTCGCGCGGCAGATGGTCGCTAGCATATTGGTGGAACCGTCATTGGACCTGACGTTCAAGAGTGACCCCGGCACCTGGGCACAGGCGTTGCAGGGGGAGGTTATGGTCACCGGCAGTCTGCGCCGTCCGGCGGGAGGGGCAATTCAGCAATTGCCTGGATTTGAACAGGGGGAATGGTGGGTCCAGGATGTTGCCGCCGCGCTGCCGGTGCAGCTGTTGGGTCAGGTGGCCGACTGCGAGGTACTGGATCTTTGCGCCGCACCGGGCGGAAAAACAGCTCAACTGGCGGTGGCTGGTGCCCGCGTCACGGCAATCGATAATGCGCCCAAAAGACTGGCGCTGCTGCGATCAAACATGGATCGTCTGAATTTGCAGGCCGATGAAATGGTTGCCGACGTTTTGTCCTGGCGACCGCCCAAGCCTTTTGATTTCGTCCTTTTGGACGCCCCCTGCAGTGCCACGGGAACTATACGCCGGCATCCGGACATCTGGCATTTGCGCACACCTGAAGATATCGATCAGGCGGCGGCATTGCAGGACCAGTTGTTACCGGCCGCGATGGAGATGTTGGCGCCTGGCGGAACCTTGATTTACAGCACTTGTTCTCTTCAGCCCGAAGAAGGCGAACAACGGATAGCTGCATTTCTGGCATCGGGCGCACCGGCCGTGCGGCGGCCCATAGTCGCCGCTGAATTGTTTGGTCTGGATGAGCTGATCACGCCCTTGGGTGATATGCGCACGCTACCCCATTATCTGGGCGGAATGGACGGGTTTTATGCCTGTCGTCTGGTGCGGGACCGCACCTAGCTTGTTGCGGCCAATAAGGCAAACTGCTACCAAACGCTCATGCAACAAAACACCCGCATCGCACCATCAATTCTTTCCGCTGATTTTGCCGCGTTGGGCGAGGAAGTTCGTGCCGTTAGCAAGGCTGGCGCCGACTACATTCATATTGATGTCATGGACGGCCATTTCGTGCCGAATTTGACAATTGGCCCGGCAGTGATTGCCGCTCTTCGCCCGTTCAGTGATCTGCCATTTGACGTGCATCTAATGATAGATCCGGTGGACCCCTTTGTTGCAGCCTTCGCCACCGCAGGGGCCGATATCATCACGGTTCATGCAGAAGTCGGCGCCCATCTGCATCGAACGATCCAGTTGATCAAGGACCAGGGAGCACGGGCGGGGTTGGCTTTGAACCCGGGGACGGCCGTTGCGGCGTTGGAACCGTTGTTGGAATACCTGGACCTTGTGCTCGTTATGAGCGTCAATCCGGGATTCGGCGGGCAATCCTTCATACCAGGGCAATTTGAAAAGATCAGGAAAATTAGGGCGCTTATCGATGCGACCGGGCGCCAGATCGATTTGCAAGTTGATGGGGGCATCAACGCTGCCAACGCGGCCGATGTCGTCGCCGCGGGGGCGGATGTCTTGGTGGCCGGCACGGCGACTTTCATGGGTGGCGTAGGCTGTTACGCCGCTAATATAGAGGCATTGCGGGCAAGGTCGGCATAGGTCTGGGAAAACGCGGCGATATGAATGATGGTTGGCGGCGGCTGAAAAGCGCTGGATATCGAACCCGCTTGTACCGCTTTGCCCTGGAACGGCGCCAGATTGATCAGCTGGAATTTTTGCCCCATGATCCTTGGCCGGGCGATCCCAAAGTAGCGGACGCTTTGTTCCGTGGCCAATATCGCTTTGCCGGGCGGGAAGCGAGCGCGCCGAATCAGCCGCCCTGGCGATTGCGGCCCGATGACTATGAATGGCTCGCCGAATTGCATGGCTTCGACTGGCTCCGTCATTTTGCCGAATCGGGTGGAGAGACGGCGTTGGCCCATGCCCGCCGGCTGGTTCGGTCCTGGATTGATCTGTGTCGTGATATCGACCCGACAACCTGGTCTCCAGGCGTGCTTGGCCAGCGCTTGACGGCCTGGCTTGGCCACGGGCGCTTTCTGCTGCTAGGGGCGGATAAGGAGTTCGTCGATGCCTTTCTAGGGTCTCTTGCGGTGCAATGGCTGCACTTGCAGCGTACTGTCGGCGATGCACCGTTTGGCGTTCAACAATTGTCGGCGTTGCTGGGCTTTGTCTATGGCGCGATGGCATTGCCCGGCGAAGACGCCGCCGTTACCAGAGGCTTGCGGCAAATCGAACAATCGCTGACAAATCAAACCATGCTGGATGGCGGCTATAACAGCCGTGCGCCTTCGGATCTGATGGCCGTTTTGCGGCGTTTGATTGCGCTGCGCGGCGCGGTTATTGATTCTGGACGGCCTGTTCCCGAGTGGCTGCAAACGGTAATTGGCCGTATGGTGCCGTTGCTGCAAGGCTTGCGCCATGGGGATGGCGGATTGGCGTTATTCAACGGCGGATTTGAAGAAAGCTCTGACAGCGTGGGAACGACCCTGGTCCGGGCCGGCGTAAAGGGCAAGGCGCTGTTGAATGCCACGCAATCAGGGTTTCAGAGGATGACCGCGGGCGGCGCGGTTCTATTGACCGATACTGGTGCGCCGCCGGCTGGCGAATGGGGCCGATACGCCCATGCCGGCGGTGGCGGCTTCGAATTGTCCATCGGCAAACGGCGTCTGATCGTCAACTGTGGCAGCGGACGGCAGCGCAGCGCCGAATGGCGTGAGGCGGCCCGGGCGACGGCCGCCCATTCGACGCTGCAAATCGAAAACGCCAATGCCTGGCCGATTATGGCTAGTGGTAACTTTGGGCCTGATCCCAGCCGCCTTCACTGCCGACGACACGAGGACGAATTCGGCAATACCTGGTTGGAATTGCATCATGATGGCTATCGCCAGCGGTTTGGCTTGACCCACCGCCGGCGGTTGTATCTCGATGCGTCGGGAGAAGATATTCGGGGTGAAGACCGACTGGATGCAAGCAGTCCGCCGGACGCGGACATGGACATTGCAGGGCGTTCCGTCGTTGTACGATTTCATTTGCACCCTGATGTGCAGGCGTCTGCCGTGCAAGGCGGCTCTGCTGTGTTGTTGCGGTTGGGCGGCGCCCAGGGTTGGCGGTTTCGTGCCAGCGGCGCCGAAATCAGCATGGAGGAAAGTGTTTATCTGGGACGATCCGGCCGTATTCGCCGCAGTCAGCAGATCGTCCTCTCTACAACTTCCCGGCGTGACGGCAATGCCATCAAATGGGCTTTTCGGCAAATTTAGACTGTGATTACGATTGCCTGATCGTCGGATCCCAGCAGAACACGTTCCGTCATGCCACAAAACAAGCCGTGTTCGACCACACCGGGTAGGGTGGAAAGGGTCCGCGCCAATCCAGGCGGATCCGTGATTGTTGGGCCAAAGGCGCAATCCAGGATCCAGTGATTTTCGTCGCTACGGAATGGTTCACCGTCTGCTGTTTGACGAAGGGTTGCCACAGCGCCCAGTTCCGCCAAGCGTAGGCTTAAAGGCTGGCGGGCCATCGGTATGATCTCAACAGGCAGAGGAAAGGCGCCTAACACGGCGACCTGCTTGCTGGCATCGGCAATAACCACAAAACGCTTCGCCGCGCCGGCAACAATTTTTTCCCTTAATAATGCGCCGCCGCCGCCCTTTATCAAGTTTAGCGCGCCGTCAAACTCGTCGGCGCCGTCTACGGCCAAATCCAGGGTCGGGGTTTCATCCAGATTGGTCAACGGGATGCCCAACCGGGTACACAATTCAGCACTTTGTTCCGATGTGGCGACCCCGGTTACGGACAGCCCTGCGTTTACCCGCTGGGCCAAAAGACGGATGAAATGCGCCGCCGTGGATCCGGTGCCGATGCCAAGACGCATACCTTCCTGCACCAACTCTACCGCTGCGCGGGCAGCCATTTGTTTTGCTTCATCGCTCATAAGCGCAACCTTTTTTTCCCGCGGTGTTCTGTTTCGTTTCAGTTCAGTTCGATCCAGGCTATATGTTCGCCATGTCAAAAATTGCAAACACCCCAGCCGCCGCAAATCCTATTCTCAAGCTTTCGTTGGAAATAGGGCCTTTGGCGCTGTTTTTCCTGGCCAATGCCCGGGCTGGATTATTTTGGGCGACGGGCGTCTTCATGGTAGCAATCATTGTCTCGTTGTCGATTACCTGGATGCTGGAACGACGGTTGCCCACGCTGCCGTTGGTGACGGGCATCTTCGTATTGATTTTCGGTGGCATGACCCTGTATTTGCAGGATGAGCTATTCATCAAGCTGAAACCGACCATCGTCAACACTTTGTTCGCCGCAATCCTTTTGGCCGGTTTGTTTTGGGGCAAATCCTTCTTAAAAAGCCTGATGGGAAGCATGTTTCCTATGACCGACCAGGGGTGGCGCGTGTTGACACTGCGTTGGGCGATGTTCTTTGTGGTTTTGGCATTACTGAATGAAATCGTCTGGCGCAACACATCGACCGACAATTGGGTAAGTTTTAAAGTTTTTGGCATCATGCCGCTGACAATTATATTCTCGGTCCTGCAATTGCCGACCATGAACCGTCACCGTTTACCCGAGGGCAGTTCTGAAGACAATGGTGAACCCTGATGTTCCAAGGTCATGATATTGCCTGCGAACGGGGTGAACGGCGTATTTTTTCCGGCCTCGACTTCGAAATTTCACCGGGCCAGGCGCTTGTTCTGCGCGGTCCCAATGGCTGTGGTAAGACGAGTTTGTTGAGAATTGCCGCAACTTTATTGAAAACAGCGACAGGGCGATTGTTCTGGGATGGTGCGGATGTTGCAGAGAATCCAGAACAACACCGTGCAAGACTGCATTACATCGGGCATCAAGATGCCGTCAAGGGTGCTCTGACGGTGCGCGAGAATATTGCCACCTGGTCGCAAATTAGGCGACCGTCGGATAACCGGATCGACGATCGGACCGACGCGGCGATGGCGGCGTTCGGCATTGCGCACCTGGCCGAAACGCCGGCGCAATACCTGTCGGCGGGCCAGCATCGGCGGACCGCCTTGGCTAGGCTGCTTGCGTCCCGCGCGGCGCTGTGGCTGCTGGACGAACCCACGGTATCCCTGGATGCGGATGGGACCGCCTGCCTGCAACAGGCGATCATGGAGCATCGCGCCGACCAGGGCATGGTCATGGCCGCAACCCATATTGAACTGGGCCTGGATGATGTGGAATTTTTGCAGCTGAAGACGCAATGAAGCCGTTTTTGGCTGTTATAGCCCGCGATCTGCGCTTGGCGGTGCGCCAGGGCGGCGCGACTTTCTTGGCGCTCGTATTTTTCCTTCTGACGGTCACCTTGTTTCCCTTGGGCATTGGCCCGGAACCCGCCCTTCTTGCCCGTGTCGCGCCGGGGGTCCTATGGGTCGCGGCCTTGCTGGCCGCAATGCTGTCCCTGGACCGGTTATTTCAGGCGGATTTCGAAGACGGCAGTCTGGAGCAATTGACCCTGTCCGGGCTGCCACTGGGGGGCATCGTCTTGGCTAAGATCGTTGCCCATTGGCTGACGACGGGATTACCTCTGCTGTTAGCGGCGCCGATATTGGCTGTGTTATTGAATATGAACAGCGAAGGATTCGCGGCGTTGCTTTTGAGTATGGCGATTGGCACACCGGCACTCAGTCTTATTGGCGCCATTGGTGCAGCCCTGACCCTGACCGTGCGAAGGGGCGGCGTGCTGTTATCATTGTTGGTGTTGCCGCTCTATATACCCGTGCTGATTTTTGGCGTTGCGGCAATTGATGCGGCCGTACACGGCCTGAACGCCAAGCCGCATGTTCTTCTTTTGGCTGCCCTGACGCTGGCGGCTGTTCCGCTTTGCCCCTGGGCTGCGGCGGCGGCGGTGAAGTTGTCGTTAGAATAGTGAACGGTCGGCGCACCATAGCGCGACAATTTGTAACCCCAATGACGCTTGCATCCGTGATGGGGGGGCGCTAAACCTCAATCCATGTCAATGCATTATTTCGCCAATCCAGCACGATTTACGCGCCTCGCCGGAATTATTCAGCCATGGGCTGGGGCATTGGCGGCGATTTTACTGGTGGTTGGTCTATATTTGGCATTGGTTGTGGTGCCAGCGGACTAT
Organism: Pseudomonadota bacterium; assembly: GCA_027623205.1. GTDB lineage: Bacteria > Pseudomonadota > Alphaproteobacteria. The sequence continues at coordinate 23,896 of JAQBYC010000051.1, forward strand.
CAACAGGGCGATACGGTCCGCATCATGTTCGTGCATGTGCCGTCTGCCTGGATGGCCATGTTCTGCTATTCGTTTCTGGCAGTGGCCAGTGCCATCGCGTTGATCTGGAAGCATCCCTTGGCGGACCTGGCTGCCAAGGCTTCGGCACCGATTGGTGCCGGCTTTACCTTCCTGGCATTGGTGACGGGCTCGATCTGGGGCAAGCCCATGTGGGGAACCTGGTGGGTTTGGGATGCACGGCTGACGTCGGTACTGATCCTGTTCTTCCTTTATCTCGGCTATATGGCCCTCTGGCAGTCAATCGAGGATGGACAAAAGGCCGCCAAGGCGGCCGCCGTCCTGGCACTTGTCGGCGCTATCAATGTGCCGATCATAAAATTCTCGGTGGATTGGTGGAACACCCTGCATCAACCCGCCAGTGTATTGCGCATGGATGGCCCGGCGATCCATCCTAGCATGCTGTGGCCTTTGTTGATTATGGCCTTGGCGTTCAAGGCCTATTTCGTTGCCTTGTTGATGGCCCGTATGCGCATGGAATTGAATTTGCGGCGCATTCGCGCCTTGCGGTTGGCAGAGCGCACGAGCTAGGGTCACTGACGATGGATGGCATGGGGCAATTTTTTGCGATGGGAGGCTATGCGTTCTATGTCTGGCCGGCATTTGCGATCGTGCTGGTTGTCATGGCCCTGTTGTGGTTCGCCTCCGTTCGGGGTTGGCGCAAGTCGGAGCAAACCTTGGCGGCGTTGCGCCGCAACCGCCGGCAACGAGAGAGTGACGAGGCATGACCCGTAAACAGCGGCGGCTCTATATCGTCGGCGGCTTTATGCTGATATTCGCGGCGGCGGCGGCATTGGTGTTGATGGCGTTTGAAGAGAACATCGTGTTCTTTTATTCGCCTTCCGAGCTGGCGCAAAAAATGAAAGAACAGCCAATCCCTCCGGGTCGCCGGCTGCGTATTGGTGGTTTGGTGGAGGAGGATTCGGTTCAGCGCGACGCCGACGGCGTCACGATGATTTTTCGCGTGACCGATACGGTGGACGTGCTGCCTGTGCGGTTTCGCGGCCTGTTGCCTGATCTTTTCAGGGAAGGTCAAGGGATTGTTGCCGAAGGCAGCCTGGCGGCAGATGGAACTTTCGTGGCAACCGAAGTACTCGCCAAACATGACGAAACCTATATGCCGAAGGAAGTCGCGGAAGCCTTGAAGAAGGCCGGTCAATGGCAGGGGGACCCTAAATGACCGCGGCCGCGAACCCGGAAAATCCGTGCGTCCTATTGATCGAACCGATCCCCAGCTGGATCGTCGATCGGGCCCGTGGATTGTTTGATTTGATCGTTTTGCCCCATGAAAGTGAACGGCCGCCCGCATTTCTCGACAATCTCGACCGAATTCGCGGCATTGCCATGCCGGGCTTCGCCAAAGTCGATGCCGAGATGATGACGCTGTTGCCTAATTTGGAAATCGTCGCCTGTTTTGGCGTCGGCTACGACGGTGCCGATGTGGGCTATGCCAAGCAACACGGCATTGCCATCACCAATACGCCGGATGTCTTGACGGATTGTGTCGCCGATCTGGGCATGGCATTGACTTTGGCTATTTTGCGCAAGGTCGTGGAAGGGGATCGCTACGTCCGGGCCGGACGTTGGCAAAGCGAGGGGATACTCGATCTGGCGAATTCGCCACGGGGCCGGTGCCTGGGCATTGTTGGCCTGGGCCGTATTGGCTTGGCGCTGGCGACACGGGCGGAGGTCTTTGGCATGACCATCGCCTATCATAATCGTACGGAGCGGGATGACGTATCGTATCCCTATTACGACAGCGTCGCCGGCTTGGCCGCGGCTTGTGATGTCTTGGCCTTGACCTGTCCAGGCGGTGAAGCGACCAGGAATTTGATCGACCGCGAGGTATTTGAAGCCTTGGGCGGCACTGGATATCTGGTCAATATCGCACGCGGCAGCGTGGTCGATGAAGCGGCCTTGGTGCGGGCCTTGTCGGACCATACGATCGCAGGCGCCGGACTGGATGTCTTCGCTGCCGAGCCGAACGTGCCCCGGGCGCTGTTCGCTTTGGAAAATGTGATCCTGCAACCCCATCAGGCCAGTGCGACCGTCGAGACACGCACCGCCATGGGAAATTTGACGATCGACAATTTGCTTGCCCATTTTCAAGGCCAACCCTTGCCGAACCAGGTGGCCTAGCCTGATGGCTGAAGCGCATCGAATTCCGGTCGTGACGCTACGACAACAGTTGCGCAATATCTTTGTTGCGTGGGGCATGGCCGAGGCCATTATCCGGCCCACGGTTGATGTCATGTCCGAGACCGATTTGCGTGGCATCGATTCCCACGGCATCGGGATGATGCCGATGTATGCGGAAATGCGCCGCCAGGGGCGTATCACCATGCGGCCGGATATCAAGGTGGTGCGCGAGACACCGGTAACCGCCTTGATCGACGGTGACGGCAGTCTCGGCCATGCGCCAGCGACCATGGCGATGAATCTGGCGATTGGCAAAGCCAAGGCCGCCGGCCTGGCGGCGGTCACGGTGCGTCGTTCACGCCACTTCGGCGCGGCCGGGTCCTATGCCCTGATGGCGGCGCGAGAAGGCTTGATCGGCCTGGCCAGCACCAATGCCGGCAGCAAGGCGATCGTACCAACCAGGGCTAGGGAGCCCGTCTTTGGCACCAACCCCATTGCCTTCGCCGCGCCTACCAAGACCAACAAACCCTTCGTGATCGACATGGCGACAAGCACGGTTGCGGTTGGGAAGGTAAAGTTGGCGGTTTATAACAACCAACCATTGCCCGAGGGCTGGGTGGTTGACCCGGCGGGGTCGGGCGTGCGCAATGCGCCCGATGCCTTCGACGGCTTTGGCCGATTGGCCGAAGGCTATGGCATAACCCCGTTGGGTGGCTTGGCGGCATTAAGCAGTCATAAAGGCTATGGCCTGGCAGCCATGGTGGAGATCCTGTGCAGCATGGTGCCGGGCACGCCGTTTATCGGCGCCCTGGATGACAGCAGCGAACATCATACCGGGCATTTTTTCCTGGCGCTTGACCCCATCGCCTTTCGGGAAGAAGGCGAGTTCGAGTCTGAGTTGGATGCCATGATCGATCATCTTCGTGGTCTGTCGCCCCATGACCCGGCCCTACCGGTGCTGGTGCCGGGTGATCCGGAAGACCTTGCCCATGCCGATCGCTTGGTGAACGGCGTGCCGATACCCGATATGCTGATGCAGGCAATGGCGAATGTTTGCCGGGAAGCCAACGTTGAATTCCTCTTGAATGGATCAGCCTAAGAGGCGAAGGATACACTCATGACGGCAGAACTGGGACATTACGCGCTGGTATTGGCGTTGTCGGTTGCTCTGGTGCAGGCGACGATACCTTTGCTTGGCGCCTGGCGCGGCGACTCCGGCTGGATTGGGCTGGCGCGACCGGCTGCCTTGGTGCAATGCGTTTTGGTGATGACGGCATTCGGGGCCTTGATGTACGCCTACCTGACCTCGGATTTTTCCGTACTCAATGTTGCCGCCAATTCCCATTCCGCCAAGCCCCTGCTCTACAAAATCTCGGGCGTTTGGGGTAATCACGAAGGCTCGTTGCTTTTGTGGTTGTTGATCCTGGTACTGTTCGGGGCGGCCGTGGCCGTCTTCGGCGGCAATCTGCCGGCGCCGTTTCGCGCCCGGGTTCTGGCGGTTCAGGCGATGATCGCCGTTGGCTTCCTCACTTTTGTCCTGTTCACTTCAAATCCGTTTGAAAGGCTGTTGCCTGCGCCCATTGATGGTCGCGGCTTGAATCCCTTGTTGCAGGATCCAGGCCTCGCCTTTCATCCGCCGTTTCTCTATCTCGGCTATGTCGGCTTCTCCATGGCATTTTCATTTGCCGTGGCGGCGCTGATTGAAGGCCGTGTTGACGCGGCTTGGGCCCGCTGGGTCCGGCCCTGGACCCTGGCGGCCTGGTGCTTTTTGACCCTGGGCATCGCGCTTGGCTCCTGGTGGGCCTATTACGAACTGGGTTGGGGGGGGTGGTGGTTCTGGGATCCGGTCGAGAACGCGTCCTTCATGCCGTGGTTGGCGGGTACTGCGTTGCTGCATTCATCGATTGTGGTGGAAAAGCGCGATAGTCTGAAGAACTGGACCGTGCTGTTGGCAATTTTGACCTTTTCTTTGAGCCTGCTGGGGACCTTCCTGGTGCGTTCAGGGGTCTTGACCTCGGTCCATGCCTTTGCCACCGATCCGGCCCGGGGCGTCTTCATCCTTGCCTTTCTGATCGTCGTCATTGCCGGTTCGCTGACGCTGTATGCGGTAAGAGCACCCGCCATGAAGGGCGGCGGCTTGTTTTCGCCGGTCAGCAGGGAAGGGGGCTTGGTGCTGAATAATCTGCTGCTTGCGACAGCCTGTGCCACGGTTCTTTTGGGCACCCTCTATCCGTTGTTTCTGGATGCTGTAACCGGCGAGAAAATTACCGTTGGCCCTCCCTTCTTTAATATGACGTTCGGTCCGCTCATGGTGCCGTTATTGATTGCCATGGCTGTCGGGCCGATGTTGCCGTGGAAGCGCGGTGATCTTCTTGGCGCGCTACAGCGGCTGAAATTTGCTATTGCCGCGACGGTGGCCGCGCTTTTGCTGACGTTGGTGCTGGCCTTTGACGGTCCCTGGCTCGCCATTCCCGGCATGGCGCTGGGGGTCTGGATAATCGCGGCGGCGTTGGAGGAGGCAGCCCACCGGTTGCGGCTGTTCCGGGTGCCGATCGGAGAAAGCATGCGCCGCCTCCTACGGTCACCGCGGGCTGCCTGGGGTACCACCTTTGCCCACGCCGGCGCCGGGATGGTGATCATCGGCATCGTGGCGTCGACCGCCTGGCAGGTGGAGAAACTGCAGGTCCTGCGCAAGGGCGAGAGCGTCGCGGTGGGTGCTTACGCGTTCAAATTCGAGGGCGCGACGCCCGTTGCCGGGCCCAACTATGCCGCGGTGCGCGGTACCTTCCGGGTCAGCCGAAATGGCATGGAAGTGGCCATCATGCAGCCTGAGTCCCGCAACTATCAGGATCCGCCCATGGACACCACGGAAGCGGCGATCCGTACTGGTTGGGGTGGCGACCTTTACGCGGTAATCGGTGATCCAACCGGGGATGGCTCCTGGTCGACCCGGTTTTACAACAAGCCGATGATCCATTGGATTTGGATGGGCGCTTTGTTCATGGTTTTTGGCGGTTTGTTTTCCCTAAGCGACCGCCGCCATCGGGTTGGTGCCCCGGCCCGGCGCGATGTGCTGGCGAAAGCGGCGAAGACCGCGGCATCGATGGCCGGTAAATAGGAATTGCTGTTTTGAACGAGCCAAAAATGGAGGAAGCACCCAGGCGTCTATGGACGCGTCTGGTGCCCCTGGCGGTGGCACTGATCATCGGCGGCTTTTTATTCGCCGGTTTGAGTCTGCGGCCAAAGGATATTCCATCCGTCCTGATCGGTAAGGCCGTCCCGGATTTTGATCTGCCGGCCTTGCCTGGGCGGCCAAAAGGGTTGCAGACGGCCGATTTGAAGGGTCAGATCTCGTTGGTCAATGTCTTCGCCTCGTGGTGTGTCTCGTGCCGGGCGGAACATCCCCTTTTCATGAAGTTGAAGGCCCAGGGCGTGGTGCCCGTGCATGGCCTCAACTACAAGGACGAGGGGCCCGCCGCCCTGGCTTGGCTGGCGCGTTACGGTGACCCCTATGACCGCGTGGGGCACGATTTGAAGGGTAGGGTGGGTATCGACTGGGGTGTCTATGGCGTGCCCGAAACTTTCCTGATCAATGCTGAAGGGCGAATTGCCTGTAAGCATATTGGCCCGGTCATGGATCGCGACCTGGAAGAGAAACTATTGCCGGCGATCGAGGCATTGCGGCGGGGTGGTGTGGCGCAATGCTGATGGCCGTTTTGCGGAGTTTGTTACTTGCGCTGTGTCTATTGGGGTCGGTTGCCCCGGCCTGGTCCATCGCGGTGGATACGCCGCTGGATGATCCGGTTTTGGAAGCCCGGGCCCGGGCCATTCACAAGCAGTTGCGCTGTCTGGTCTGTCAGAACCAGTCCATTGAGGATTCAAACGCCACTCTTGCCCGCGATCTGCGTGTTCTGGTGCGGGAACGGATAACGGCCGGTGACAGTGACGACGCAGCGCTCAGCTTTATCGTGGATCGCTATGGTGATTGGGTGTTGTTACAGCCGCCGGTGAAAAGCGGAACAATGGTGCTCTGGCTGGGACCGGCTTTGTTTCTGATATTGGCAATCGTATCGATCGCTGTTTGGTACCGCCGCCGCCCATCCCCGGTTGTGGCGGCAACCACGCCGTTGAGTGCTGACGAGCAGGCTCGCCTGAAAGCGCTGTTGGGTGATGGAGACCCCGTATGAGTCTGTGGTTGGCGATAGGAGGGCTGACACTGGCGGCAGTTGTGCCGATCCTCTGGCCCTTGTTGCGCCCCTCGCGAAGGGTCACCAGCCGTCTGGAGCATGATGTGGAAGTGTATCGCGATCAGTTGCGCGAGGTAGACGTCGAATTGGCTGCCGGCGCGGTGACCGCTAAAGAAGCGGCCGAAGCAAGACGGGAAATAGAGCGGCGTATTCTGCGCGCGGCCGAACAGGGGCAAGGCCGCGACGGTTCGCTCACGCCATCGGCTCTCACCGCCGTTATGATCGCTCTACTGATGCCCGCCCTGACGCTGTTTTTGTATGTCTGGCTTGGCCAGCCGGGGCAGCCGGATCAGCCGCTCGTGGCGCGGAAGGCGACGGCATCGGCGCCGGCGTCGGCGGCATCGTCCCCTGAATTGTCCGGACCGCAGCGCGATCAGATCAATGAAATGGTTGCCTCTTTGGCGAAGCGTCTGCAGGAACAGCCTGACGATTTGGATGGCTGGATATTGTTGGGCCGCTCCCAGGCCGCGCTGGCTCGATACGACGCGGCGGCAAAGGCGCTGCGGCGGGCCCTAGCGATTTCCAGGGATGATGCCAAATTGCAAATGGCCCTTGGCGATGTCCTCACCAAAGGCGCCGGCGGTAGGGTCACGCCGGAAGCCATGGCGGCATTCAAAAAGGCGCAGGAACTGGAGCCCGGGCATTTGGCCGCGCGCTATTATCTGGCGCTGGCTGAATTGCAGGCCGGCCGGCCTCAGGCGGCCTATGACACCTGGTTGGCGCTTTATCGGGAATTGCCGGAAACTGACGAAAACCGACCAGCGTTGGCGGCCCAGATCGGCCGGGTGGCGGAAAAGCTCGGCCTCGAACCGGCACGGGATTTGGCGGTGGCCGGGACGCCGGCCCGGCCCGCACCCGCCATGGCGCCCGGGCCCGACCGCGCCGCCATGGCCGCTGCTGCCAATATGTCGACCGGCGACCGCGAGAAATTCATTCAATCCATGGTGCAGCGCCTGGCGGACCGTTTGCAAGACGAGCCCGATGATTTCGATGGCTGGATGCGCCTAGCCAAGGCATATGGTGTTTTGCAGCGGCCGGCTGATGCCGCCGATGCCTATGGGCGGGCTGCGGCATTGCGCCCCACCGACGCGGTTCCCTTGGATGCCCAGGCGACGGCGCTGATCGACGGGGCGGCATCCGATCAGGCGTTACCTCAATCCACGCTCGCCGTGTTGCGTAAACTGGAGATTCTGCAACCTGATAATCCCCGTGCCCTATGGTTTCTCGGCATGGTGGATGCGGGCGAGGGCCGGCGTTCGGCGGCGCTGGCGCGCTGGAAACGGTTGCATGACCAGCTTCCCGCAAACAGCAAAGAGCGTGAAAAACTGCAGGCAGCCATTGATCAATTGCAAGCCGCCAGGTAATACCAACCCGCGTTGATAGGAACCCATAGAGACGCCTTACGGGGGCTTTCTGGTAGGAGCGTGCGACGCAGCGATACGGGGTATCGTCAGGCGTGCGCGACGCCATCC
>JAQBYC010000194.1 GCA_027623205.1 Pseudomonadota bacterium
GCACGCTCCTACCCGAAAGCCCCCGCAAGGCGTCTCTATGGGTCCCTATCAACGCGGGTTGGTATAAGAGCGTGCCGCTGATCCCACGCCCCTACCCGGCCTGCCGAAGCCGCAGGCCCATCGCGCTTCCTCTTGGGGCTCACTGCGGGCGAACACCCAGCCGGCGGATCAATTCGATGGCGATGAGGGCGCCGGCCGGCCAAATAACCCATGGATAGCCCGACCAGGTGAAGAGGTTGATCACTACCAGCGCGCCGACGATCACGACGCCCCGAACATATTGGACTTTGAACCAACCGCGCGTGAACAAGGGCGCCGCCTCCAACGCCACACCAGCCGCCATGGCGAGACTCGGCCAATGTGCCCAAAAAGGCCCTCCGGTGGCCAGATCGGCAACGATCAACACAGCCCAGATGGCGCCGAGCAGCTTGGCGTGGCGGATGACCCGCGCCCGCAGGCCGCTCCGTGGGGGCGTGGCGTCGTCCGCCGCCCGCGATGGACGGGGCCATGGGCGCACCCTGTGTTGCGCCTCGCCGTGATGCCTTGCCGCCGAGCGAGACACGATACACCGCCACGTCCTCGGAAAAATTCTTCGGGCGCTTTTCGCCCAGATATTCGATCGCAACGGAAAGTCTGTGTTGCACCTGATCGTAAACCTGCTGGGAGATCAGGATGCCGCCAGGCTCGGCCATGGTCTGAAGGCGCGCGGCGAGGTTGACGCCCGCACCCAACAGATCGTCGCCGTCGATCATCACATCGCCGAGATGGATGCCGATCCTGAAGTGCAGCGCGGCTTCCGCGGCCGGGTTGGGATCACCAAGTTCGCGCTGCACCTCGATCGCGCACTCGACGGCTTCGACGACCGAGGGGAACTCCGCAATCAGCCCGTCGCCCGCCGTGTTGGCGATGCGGCCGTGGTGACGTTCAATAAGCTTGGCGAAAGTGCGCCGCGCGGCGTGCAGGGCGCCAAGCGCGCGCACCTCGTCAACTTCCATTTCACGGCTGTAGCCCGCTGCGTCGGCCGCGAGGATCGTCGTCAATTTTCGTCGCACATCGGAGGACATGGCGGCACTCGTATCTCGGGCAAGGCCAAGCGAAGATGACTGATCTGGCTTGCGGGATCAATAGCTGAAACCCCGGCGGCGAGGCCGCCGGTATCCAGGTCCCAAATCCGCCGCATGCTCATAGACCCCGCCGCCGCCGCGCGGGTTCACGGCCAAGCCGCCACTGGCGGAAAACCTGCCATATGGTCTCGGAGACAGGCGCCATTGCGCCGTTCGAGAGGCAGGCCGCCCGCACGGCAATGCCAGCTTCGTTCGGCAGCGTCGAGATGCCAACCCAACCATGCTCAATTTCGTCGAGCCGTTGGCTCAGAAGAGCGGTCAGCGAATGGTCGATCCCCGGGCACAATAACAGACCATTTACAAATCCCCGGACCGGCGCCGCGAAGGCCGACTGCAGGCGCTCGATGTCGCCGGCGCGAACCGTGGCGCGCTCCAGCGCCAGCGATTTGCCATCGGGCCGGCGGATATGGATTTCACTCTGCAGGCATTCGAATGCAGGCGCCGCGCCGTTGCGCAGCCAGGTCCAGGCATCGATCAGCAGGCAGGTGCCGCCCGGCGCGACCTGCAGCGACCAATGCTGGCGCACCGCGGCATCGGGGCCCAGCACCAGGGGGTCGTTCAGCACCTCCAACCAGCCGCCGTCGTCGACCTGCAAACGCCATTCGCTTCGCGCGCCGTCGCCCGCTCGCCGGGCGTGCGCCAAAGTCGCGCCCTGGCTGGCCAGATGGACGGCGGCGCTGGCCTTTACAATGATGCATTGCCGCACGACATCGTCACTGAACAACCCGCCCGACGCAGACTGCGGTATCACCGTCGCCATGCCAGATGGCCCGTCCTCCAGGTGAAAGGGCTGGGTCAAACTCCAGGGATAGGCAACCCGGCGCGCCGTCAGCTCCGTACGGCCGCCGCGGCCGCGGCTAAAGCACAGCGACAGCTGCGGCAGATCCCCTGTGGCCGGTGCGCTCAAGACAGAAACAAGACGTCGTGGCGAATAGCCTCGACCACCTGTTCGAGCCCGAACCCGCGGCGGCAGTCGGTGACCGCCACCGGCCGGCCCTCGCGGACGGCGGTCGCCTCCGCGACCATGCGTTCCAAATCGACCCCCACATGCCGCGCCAGGTCGGCCTTGTTGATGACGAGCAGATCGCTCTGCAGGACGCCGGGCCCGCGCTTGCGCGGAATATCGCCGCCACCGGCCACATCGATCACGAACATCCACCAGTCCACCAGATCGAGGGAGAAGGTCGACGCGAGATTGTCGCCGCCGCTTTCCAGCATGATCAGTTGCAGGCCCGGGTGCCTGCGTTCGAGTTGTTCGACCGCCAGCAGATTAAGCGTCGGATCCTCGCGGATAACCGTGTGCGGGCAGGCGCCTGCCTGCACGGCAACCACCCGGTCGGGGTCAATCAGGCCGCTGCGCCGTACCCGTTCGGCATCTTCGTCCGTGACCAGGTCATTGGTGATGACGGCAAGTTCGATGCCCGCCGCCAACAGTGGCGGGATCAATGTCTCCAGCAGCGCGGTCTTGCCCGAGCCGACCGGCCCGCCGATGCCGATGCGCGCGGCCCCGTGGGCGTTCGCGCCACCCATTGCGTCCCCGGTCATCGCAACAGATACTTCCGGCCCAGCGGCACTTCGGTGGCGGGTTCGCAACTCAGCAGCTTGCCGTCGGCGTAGACCTCGAAGGTTTGCGCATCCACGGTCACGACCGGCAACCGGTCATTATGCAACATGTCCTTCTTGCCCAGCGACCGCACGCTGTCGATCTGAACGAAGCGTTTGGCGACGCCCAGTTTCCGCTCCGTTCCCGCCGCGACCGCCAACTTGCTGACGAAGGTAACGCCGAGTTCGGAAACGGCCTTCCCAAAGCTGCCCCACATGGGCCGCTGGACCACGGGCTCGGCGCCAATGTGGCTGCCGTTGCCATCCCCCATCGCCGACCAGACGATTTCGCCGGATTTGATCACCATCTGCGGCTTCAGCCCGAATGAAGCGCGCGGCCAGAGAACCAAATCAGCCATCTTCCCGGGCGCAATGGAACCCACATGACGGTCGATGCCGGCGGCGCGGGCCGGATTGATCGTGTACTTGGCGATATAGCGCAGGATGCGGGCATTATCGGCCCGCGCGGTCTTTTCTTCCGGCAGCCGGCCGACCCGTTCCTTCATCACGCTGGCGAGTTGCCAGCAATTGGCGATGTTTTCCGCCAGCCGCCCCATACCCTGACTATCGGTCGCAAAGATCGAGATCGCGCCCATGTCGTGCAGCAGGTCCTCGGCCGCCATGGTCTGGGGGCGGATGCGGCATTCGGCGAATGCGACATCCTCGGGCAAGGCATAGTTCAGGATGTGGCACAGCATGGTCATGGGCACGCCTTCCTCCAGGGTGGCGGGGGTGAAGGGATTGGTTGGATTGGTCGAGGACGGCAGCACGTTCGGCTGGCCGTTCACTTTCAGGATGTCCGGCGAATGGCCGCCGCCGGCGCCTTCGACGTGGTACATGTGGATAGTGCGGCCGTCGATGGCGGCCAAGGTGTCTTCACAGTAGCCGAACTCGTTGATGGTATCGGTGTGGAGGCAGACGGCGAAGTCATTGGCATCGGCGGCCCGCAGGGCGCCATCGATCACCGCCGGCGACGCGCCGAAATCCTCGTGCACCTTCACGCCGAGCGCGCCGCCGCTGACGGATTCCTCGACCGCGCCCACATCCATGCAACCGCGGCCCAGAAAGCCGAAGTTCAGCGGGAAGGCATCGCAGGCCTGAATAAGACGGCCCAGGATATTAGGGCCCGAGCTGCTGACGTCGAAATGGGGTCCCGGCGACATGCCGATCATCGTCGTGATGCCGCCCGCCAGCGCATGCCAGGCCTGTTGCGGCGAGAGGAAGTGGGCATGCGCCTCGACACCGCCGGGCGTGGTGATATGGAAGTCGCCGTGCACGACGGTTGTGTTGGGCCCACAACGCAAGCCGACGGCGACGCCATCCATCACGTCCGGATTACCGGCCTTGCCGACACCCACGATCAGGCCATCGCGGATGCCGATGTCGCCTTTCACGATGCCAAGCACCGGATCGATAATCGTGCAGTTCTGCACCACCATATCCAGGGCGCCCGACGCATAGGTGCCCGTGGTCTGAAAGCCTTCGCCGTCGCGCATGACCTTGCCGGCGCCGGTGGTCAGTTCGTCGCCGTATACGGCGTGATCATGTTCGACCTCGGCCAGCAGGGTGGTATCGCCGAGACGCACCATGTCGCCCTTTGTTGGTCCGAACATCTGGGCGTAGGCCCGCCGCGAAATTCGCGCCATCTCATTCACCCCCCGAATTGCCGTAGCCGCGGGCACGCGCCGCGTCCAAGGCGCTTTCGCGGACCGTTCGATCGTCGATCAGACCATTGGTAAGGCCGCCGAAGCCCTGTACGTTGCCCGAACCCCCGTAACGGACAAGCGGCACGGTCTTGGGCACTCCCGGATCGAAGCGGGCGCCGACGCCGGACGGCACGTCGAGATGCATGCCGAAGGCCGCCTCGCGATCAAACCGCAACATACGATTGACCTCGAAGAAGTGAGCGTGACTGCGCACCTGGATGGTGCGGTCGCCGACATTCAATACTTCGATCGCCGCCGCATCCCTGCCGGCATTCAGTTCTATTTCGCCGTCGCCAGTAATGATTTCGCCGGGGATGATTTCGGCCGGGGTGACGGCTTCGGAAACGGCCTCTGCCTTACCAGGGGCAATGGGGTCGAACACGGTGACCAGTTTGGTGCCCTCCGCCATGCTCACCTCGACCGAGACCAAGTGCAGCATGCTGCGGACACCCGGCAGCAGGTCATCCTCGCTGAGAATAGTGCCGCCGAACGTCACCAGATCGGGGTGCGATAGATCGCGCCGGGCGGCGGTCATGATTTCGTCGCACAAGAGCGCCACCGCCTCGGGGTGGCTGAGCCGGATGCCCTCTGCGCGGTAACGTCTCGCCAGTTCGGCGGCGCTGAAGATCGTCAGCCGGTCAAGTTCCGTGGGCGTCAGGTTCATGATCGTCTCCTCAAAACAACATCGCGCATGTTGCTTCGAAACATGCCCGGACTCTTAAGAATAGCGCAATTGAACCAACTACTTAAGTCGCAATAGCGACTCCGGTTCACACTACACGACAGTATTGCCGAGAGGCCGGGATTCTGCTGGAGTGAGACGATTCTATTTTC
>JAQBYC010000195.1 GCA_027623205.1 Pseudomonadota bacterium
GAATGGCGCTCGCGCGCCGTGCGCCATGCCTGGCGCACCAAAGAAAAGGGCCGCCGGATCAACCGGCGGCCCTAAGTCGTAATTAGCCTTGAAAAAGGCTATTCGGTTTCCGCACTGATCAGCGGACCAAAGCGAACCGAACGGGTACCGTCGAAACGGGTCATCTGCATCTGCTCCAACGGATAGAAGTCCGTCGGGCTGGTGTCGGCATACATGCCCGGAAGCAGCATGGGGATTTTCACCTCATGCAGGCTGGCGGCCTGCTTCATGATGTTTGCCCGACTCAGGTCGTTGCCGGCCTTCTTCAACACCTCGATCATGGTGTGGCAGACGGCATAACCATAGGCGTTCATCTTGTTATCCTTGTCGCCACTAGGATAATATTTATCCATCCAGGCGCGCCAGGCGTTTGTTTCGGCATCGTCCTTCCATTCGGGATCATTGGGATCCTTGTAGAAGTCCACCGAAATAATGCCCTTGGCTTTTTCCACGCCAGCCGGCTTGTAGGTCGAGGCAATAGATGCAGCCACATCATTCAGCAGATGGGCCGGCTTCCAACCGATAGCGTCCATCTTCTTGATCGCCTGGGCGGCAAATTTCGGAATGGAGATATTTACGAAGACATCCGCGCCGCTGTTGGCCAGACTGACGATCTGGCTATCGACGGTTGGGTCGGTGGCTTCGTAGGATTCCTGCTTGACCACCCGCTCGTCGAAAGCAGCGCCCATGGCCCGTTGCATACCAATGACATAATCCTTACCGTAGTCATCGTTCTGATACAAGATGGCGACCTTGCCCTTGGGATAGTTCTGCAGAATGTAATTGCCGAAAATGGCGCCCACGGTCTGATAGTTGGGCTGCCAACCCATGGTCCATGGGAATTCCTTTGGCTGTCCCCATTTGGTAGCGCCAGTGGCGACAAACAGTTGCGGCACCTTTTTGGTGTTCATGTATTTGTGCACGGCGGAATTGGTCGGCGTCCCCAGGGACTGGAAGATAAAGGCGACTTTGTCCTTTTCCACCAGCTTACGGAACTGCTCCTTGGTCTTTGGCGGTGAATAGCCATCGTCCAGGCTGATCCATTTGATCTTGCGGCCGTTGATCCCGCCTGTATCATTGACCCAATCCCAACAGGCGCCAATGGATTTGCCGATGGTGCTATAGGATGATGCCGGACCGGAATAGGGGTTGGTATTACCAATTATAATTTCCTTATCGGTAACCCCCGGCGCATTCTCGGCCACGGCTGCTCCCGCGACGAATGTCACGGCGGCAACGGCGGCGATCGCGATATGGCTAAGTTTCGTCATTGCAAACCTCCTCTGCAAAAAATGCCCAATGCCCTTAATGGCACTAAATAGGGCGGATTGTGAACTGTTTTCGATAGCATCCTCAAGACTAATTCCTAATTTCCGCGCGCCAACTTGGCGGTCAGCTTCCGGACGAATCCCGCCGCACCGGCCGGCATGACATAAACGGCCAGGATTAGAAACGCACCGTACACCGCCCAGGATAGGCCCTTGGCGTCTGTGCGTCCCGTCAGATCGGCGACCCATTCGGAAAAGTTTGGGATCAACAGAACAAATATGCCACCGAAAATCGCCCCTGGTATGGATGCCACGCCGCCAACCACCAGACCAACCAGGAACGTTACCGCCAGCAGGAATGTAAAACTGTCCGGGGCCACGAATTGGATGATGATGGCGCTCATGGAACCTGCGACGCCGGTATACAGTGCGCTGACGCCAAAAGTCAGGGATTTGTAAACGGCATTGTTGACGCCCATGGTTTGAGCCGCGATGGGGTTGTCGCGGATCGCAATCATGGCCCTGCCGGTGCGCCCCCGCACCAAATTCCAGGCGCAGATAAAGAGGAAAACAGCAATCAAAAGCACGACGAAATACAGAAACTGGTCGTCGGTCATGAATGCAACAGGCGACTTCGGCTTGTCCAGATCGATGCCCTGGACACCCCCGGTAAACTCCTCGAAATGGTTGTATTTCAAGATCTGCGGCATCGCCGTGGCCAAGGCGAAGGTCGCCAGCGCCAAATACAAACCTTCCAGGCGCAGGGCCGGCAATCCGAATAGAAAACCCGCGACCAGACAAACCACACCGGCCGGAATAACAGTCCAATAGAAGGCAATATCGTAATGGCCCATCATGATGGCCGTCGTATAGGCGCCGATGCCGAAAAACGCGCTGTGACCCAGTGAGAATTGACCGTTAAAGCCAGTCAACAGGTTTAGACCCAAAATCGCCATGGCGAAAATCAACGCCTGGGTCATCTGAAAGACGCTAAAATCTTCCACCAAGAAAGGCATAACGACGGCTATCAGCAAGGCTAAAATCAGCCAAATTTTGTTCCAAACCGGCAGCCGGATACCGGCGATGGAAAGCCGTAGCGCCGGATTTTCGGGAATCGCCCTGCGTCCTGTTGATGTCATTTTTACGTCCGCTACCATGTCTTCTACACCCTGTTCACGACGACCCGGCCAAACAGGCCAGCCGGACGCAACAACAACACACCAACGATCATGATCAACGCAAAGGTCAATTTCAACTCACTGCCGATGAGATACGTACCGGCCAGGTTTTCGGCCACGCCAACCAGCAAACCGCCGGCCACCGCACCGCCCGGCGAGGTCAACCCGCCCACGACGGCGCCGGCAAAGCCGTAAAGCAGGATACCCAGCATCATGTTTGGTTCCAGAAAGACCACGGGCGCGATCAACATGCCGGCAACGGCGCCGATGGCCGCCGCCAAGCCCCAGCCCAGGGACAGCATCCATTTCACCGAGATGCCGACAAGACGGGCCGATTCGGGATTGGCCGCCGCCGCCCGCATGGCCAATCCGATGGGCGTGAAGCGAAAAAACAGATAGATCAGGCTCAACATGAATAAAACAACAACAATCATGCCCAACTCATGATTGCCAATCAGATTGGTGTCGAGCAGCTTGGCCTCGGGGAAAGGCGAGGGGAACGGTTTGATGGTGAACTCCCAAATGAACCCGGCCAGCGAGTTGAAGATGGAAAACAGCGCGATAAAAACGATCACGTGGCTGAGCACCGGGGCGTCGTGAATAGGCCCAAAAATTATCCGTTCGATCGCAACGCCGCCCGCGAAAGAGATCACGATGCAAATTGGAAATACCAACCAGAACGGTATGCCCCATTGCATCAATTGCCAGGCGATGAAGGTCGAGAACATGGCCATCTCGCCCTGGGCGAAATTGAAATGGTCAATGGCCTGATAGATCATGACCACGGCCAGGGCGACGCAGGCATAAATCGCGCCATTGGCCAAACCACTGAATGTTTGCTGCAGAAATAGGTCCATGAGCGTAAATCCTGTCCGATCAGATCAAACGAGACGGTTCGTCATCGAAAGATCAATCATCGATAAATCAATAGCCAAGGTACGACTGCCGCACCGCCTCGTCCGAGGCGATGTCATCTGAAGTACCGGACATCACCACTCGGCCGGTCTCCAGCAGGTAGGCATGATCGGCCAAATTCAAGGCAAGCGTCGCGTTCTGCTCGACCAACAGCATCGAGACTTTTTCTTCCCGGTTGATGGTCCGTAGAATTTCAAACAATTCCTTGACGATCAGAGGCGCCAGGCCAAACGAGGGCTCGTCCAACAGCATCAGCCGCGGGCGCAGCATCAGGGCCCGGCCGACGGCCAGCATTTGCTGCTCGCCGCCCGACAACGTGCCCGCCTGTTGATTACGCCGCTCCTTCAGGCGGGGGAAGTAGGCATAGACCCGCTCCATCCCGTCGGCGACTTCCCGTGCGCCTTTTATGGTATACGCGCCCAGCCGAAGGTTCTCTTCCGTTGTGATGCGGACAAAAGTGCCCCGGCCTTCCGGCACATGGGCGATGCCCTGGCGAACGATATTTTCCGTCGCCTGGCCAATCAACGCCTGGCCATCAAAGCTGATGGCGCCGTTGTTGCGCACCATGCCGCAAATTGACCGCAGGGTGGTTGTCTTGCCGGCGCCGTTGGCGCCCAGAATGGTGGTGATACCGCCTTCTTCAAGTTCAAAATCCAGGCCATGCAAGGCCTGGGTCCTGCCATAGAAAGCTTCCAAGCCTTTTACTTCTAACAATGCCATCAGTCGCTGGTCCCCAAGTAGGCCCGAATAACCTCGGGGTTCTGCTGCACCTCGCTCGGGGTACCTTCGCCAATCTTGCGGCCGAAATCGATCGCCACCACATGATCGGAAACCGCCATCACCAAACTCATATGATGCTCCACCAATAACACGGTGATGCCCCGGTCATCCCGGATTTGTTTGATCAGAGAGCCCAGCCCATCAACCTCGTCATGGTTCAGGCCGCCAGCCGGCTCGTCCAACAGCAGCAGTTTCGGCTTGCTGGCCAGGGCCCGGGCCAATTCCACACGCTTTTGCGTGCCGAACGGCAAATCCGCCACCGGCGTATAGGCCTCATCCATCAAATCCAGATATTCAATCAAATCCCAGGCAGTATCAGCAAGGCCGTCTTCCTCGGTTTTCACCCACGGCAGGCGCAGGGCATTGGAGAGAAAGTCGCTGCTGCTTTGGGAATGGCCACCGACCATGACATTGTCCAGCACCGACATGGTGGCGAACAAAGCCAGGTTCTGAAAAGTCCGGCCAATGCCAGTATTGGCGATCTTGTGCGGCGCGGTACTCAGAATGGATTGTCCGGCGAAACGAATATCGCCAGAATTGGGGATGTAAAGGCGGCTGAGGCAATTGAACAATGTCGTCTTGCCGGCCCCGTTGGGGCCAATCAGGCCCAGGATGGAGCCCTGCTTGACATCAAAACTGACACCGTCGAGGGCGATAATACCGCCGAAATGTACGGCGACATCGCTGACCTGCAACAACGGCTGGCCGGAGGACGAAGCCGCCGATGGGTTGGCTGAAACTCGGTTCATGTTATGGATTCATACAAAAGCGGCGCCGTAAGGCGCCCGACGTTGGGCCAAAGGGCCGAAGGCAACGGCCAGTTCATTCTTTCGTCCTCCCACCGGCATCCTTGGCGACGCCTGATCTTGTTGCGCGGTAATATGAGTTATAGCCCAAAGTGGTGTTTTGGCATCTGATTCAAGCGGCGACCAGATCGACGTTCGTCACCTCAACACCGTCTTTGAACTTTACTCCGGTTATCACCTTGGTCAAGTCCTT